>JBCCSO010000400.1:0-5008 GCA_039199965.1 Chloroflexota bacterium
AAACGGTTCGCTGCTTCAGCTAAAATTTCGGCCGGGTTTAACTGTGTACGCTCTTGGAACAGCTTGATTAACGGGACAAGGCCGAACCCGATTAGTGCAAACAAGATGCCCCCTTGCACTGCGAATTGCTCAATTCTGTCCGGTAGTTCGGCCGCGCTTATCCCAAATGTAACAATGGCCATAATTAACCAGCCCAAGACGGAGCTAGCGAGCATGAGTCCGTTCCAGCCAAGCGAATAGTAGATGGCGATTGGTCCTAGCAGTACAAGGCTGATGTAAGCCATAAGCGCCACAATCGATGGGTCTTCGGGCTGAACGATGAAGGGAGTCAGTAGACCAAACAGAAGCCCTACATAGGCCAGCGGAGTCTGTTCTTTCCAAACTGATATGCCGTAAGCCAGCAGGGTAATAAAGAATACGATGATGATGGTGGTGATGTCTGGAATCGCTTCGAGAACAAAGAAACCCCAAAAGGTAGTGATGTAACCGGCCGCAACACCTCCCCCAACCAAAAGCTGGCCAAAAGACGGCCGATTGGCTGTCAGACGCAATCCTAGTCCCATCAAGATTGCCCCTACCCCGTACCCAAGCCCGAGGCGCATCCAATCGGTTACCCATGGCTGATCATTGAGCCAAAGCAGGGTTGTAACGACACCAATCAAGAGCAGCGAAATGCCGATCCGGCTGGTGAGCCATTCGATGTCGGTTAAATTTTTGATCCACTGGGGTGTTTCTTGGGGAGCCAATGGTTCCGGTAGAGTTTGTGGCGATGCAGAAGCTGTAGCAGTTTGTTCAGGAATTGAGGGCTGCGTTTCAAGAATATCTGGCGATACCTCAACAGACGCGGCCGCAATATTTTCAAGCGTCTGACGTGTCTCAGACTTTATCTCCTCCGCTTCATCCAGCACCCGCACCGTGGCAATCTCCGATTGCGCTAATGCGCTCTCTGATTGTACGGATGGAGCTTCGTCTTTTAGCACAATCTTTTCGAGTCGGTCTAACCGCGCAAAAACTTTGCGTTCTAGTTCTTCTATTCGAGCATGTAATTCATCACTTTCAGGCATGAAACCTCCGTTTGGCTACGTCTTAATTTAGTGTCCGTCAAAGTATCCGCTTTGTAAATAGAAATTTTGCTGAGTCTTCATCCGAACTTTCGGAGCGCTCTATTAGACCATTCAAATTCTTAGCTTCATCGTGGTAACATCAGCGACATGGATGCAGAAAACCAATTACGGCCGAACCCGCGCTGGTGGAACATTGTGCGCAAAATTTTCCGCGCGATTTGGCTGCTGCTGCTAGCAATTTTGTTCGTGGTGGTCATCCGGCCGGAGTGGCCTGCTTTTGGTGACCCAGAGGTGCAAATTGATCAGCAAGTCGGGCTAAGGCAGTTCAACTTCCCCAGTTTTTGGACCAGTGCTGTCATCAAAAAGCGGGGAGATTCGCTAGCCAATCAGCATGCGTGGCTAGACGAAGCTGAGCAAAAGCAGGTGGTGCTCGACTTTGTGCAAAAGAGTGGAGAGATTCGGCAAAAAACAATTCAGTTAAGCCGAGTGTTTGCTGATCCAAATGTGGCTGACCCGGATGCTGCATCGGCCGAACTGCAGGCCGAAATCGCACAGCTAAGGGCTGAAAGTACAGACTTGCAGTCCTTGGCGGAACCAATTTTGCAAGACCAAGTCAGCACCGTGCTGTCTGATTTGGGATTTGGAGTCTCGAACACCGTCTTCCCCCCTGTAGCGGCTCATGTCACACCGCTCCCGGCCGTGCTCATCATCTCACACCGGAACCGCATTCAGCAGATCAAAGCGGTGCCGTTAACCAGCGGCATTTTGCCCCCAGAGCGCGCCATCCTTGAGGCCAATATTTACGACGATATGGATTTGTCCGCCTATGTGACCAATATTGGGGGGCTGGGCATCTACCCATCGATGATTATTGAGACGGGCAATATCAACTTTTTGACTGAGGTCATTGCGCATGAATGGGCACACCACTGGTTTAGTCTGCGGCCGGTTGGCTTAAGCTACCTGTCAGAACCGGCCATGCGCACAATCAACGAAAGTGCCGCCAGCCTGATTGGCAAAGAGGTTGGGAATGAGGTGATTCGCCGCTACTATCCTGAATTCTATGTGCCGCCACCCGAACCGGTTGAACCCAGCGAAAATAATGAAAACGATGAGCCGGTGCCCATTCCCACGCCTGATCCCAACGTGTTTGATTTCCGGCGGGAGATGGGAATTACGCGGGTTGAAGTGGATCGCTTGCTGTCGGCCGGGCAGATTGATGAGGCTGAAGCGTACATGGAAGAACGACGCCAGATTTTTGTGGCAGAAGGATACAATCTGCGGGTTTTGAATCAGGCTTACTTTGCGTTTCACGGGGCATACGCAGACGTTGGGGGAGGTGCGGCTGGGGTTGACCCAGTGGGGCCGCTGGTTGCAGACGTGCGTGAGGCTAGTGGATCGTTAAAAGGGTTTATGCAGAATTTGTCTAGCGTAACCAGCTTGGCAGATTTACAGGCTGTGGCTCAAGAGCTGGGCGTTGAGTAGGGGCTACCACATTTTCCTGCGGGCTTAATATTTTGAACGGCGTTCATGGAAATGTGTCGCCCGGGCATTGAAATATACGCGTTTCCGGGCGACACATTCGCATCGGCGTTTGCAACGATGAAGGTTATGAGGGCGAATGTGATAGCCCCTTCAGTCTATGGATTGGAGACCAGACTAGTTTGTCAAATCATTCTGGTCTTTTGGCCAGCGCTTTAACCTAAAAAATTATCAGGCCAATTATCTTCAAGGGTTCTGGGTTTGTGAAAATACCACCAGTGCTATTTCTTTCTATAACCGTACTTCTTCGCAGTTATTTCTCCCCAGATACATTCATCTATTTCAACAAAGTGTTCTTTGGCTGTTTGATCTGCCACTAGAACGCGATCCTTGAAATGTTGTAATTTTTTATCTGAAGCAATTTCTAATACTTCATCCAAAATTTTGCGGCCGTCCATATCATTTAGATAATCATAGTATCCCTGCTCTTCTCCTCTAGCAATCGAGTCAACCGTCAACTCCCAATTTTTCACTAGTCGAGAAAGCCCCCCACTGATGACATGGTTTGGGTACTTTTTTGACTTCAAATAATCACGAACTTGATCTTTCATCTAAATTGGCAGTTCATTTTCTACGATGACCGACGCAATCGGCCGAGGATCGGCTCCAGATCGATTTTGCCTAACTGCGGCCAGCGTAGCCCCCGATGGAAAATCCACCACTCAATTAACAAAACCAACAAGGCGATAGCGGCCAACCATGCCCAAAATTCATACTGTCCAATATCATCGCCCGTTCCGGCCTCAATTTCAGTTGAGCCCAAAATCAACTCTTCGGCCGGGAGAAGGGCTGACTCCTGCGGCGCAAACAGGTTAACCGCAAACGCTCCGGCCGTTTGCACACTGCCCCCCTCAACCAAACCGACAATGTACAGCCCCGGATCATCTGTTTCGGTAAACAGAATCTCATCTTCTGCGGCCGGAACCGTCCACGTCGTCTCATCTGGCTTTTGCACCACAATCCCTTCAGACGTTGGCCCTGCCACCAGAGGCACTACGTCACCCGGCTGAAGCCCATCCGGTACGCGAAACGCTCGGCCGGGATTCAACCAATCGGTCAAATTAGACATGAGAATGGGGAATGTGATCTGGAGCGGCAGATCGGAATCCTGTAGAGCAAACGACAAAATCACGATCCGCTGGCCGTTTTGCTCACCGGTCAGGATCAGTGGTCCACCGGCCGCATCAACCAGCGAAGTCGCCCACGGGGCTTCAATCGATTTCATCTGTCGGATGCTGACCCCCGACCAATCTACAAACTGGAGCAGTGGGCTGTCCGTTAAGCGAATGGCAGCCGTATTGTCTGTGCCGGTGATGGTCCCGGTTACCTGAATCAGCGCATCATCGCCGCTGTCAAACACTGGATCGATGATCAGCATATCGGCCGCAGGCAGCGTGTCTGGCAAGCGAGTATTGTCGAATACGTATAGGTCAAACTGATTGGTCGCTATCGACTCAGCTAAGTCTGTATCGGCCGGGGTTTTAAATGATTCAAGCCCCGGTAATACTGAGAAAATCTGCTCGATAAAAATGTTCCCGTCCGTCACGAGCAGGGCGCGGCTTTGAATCCCCCCCTCATGCACGGCGATGGCCCGATTGTCAATTTCAAGGTGATCAAACTCAGCACCGCTCAAAATTGCTTCAACAATAGAGATGTCGTCACCCAGTTCCCACGTGACATCCACCGTTTCTCCGGCCGGAACAAACAGGTCGCGGGCATCAAACAGCTGTCCGTCAATGCCAATGCTAAGGATAGCGTTTTGATTCACCCGGCCGTGGTTGGTTACGGCCGCAAACAGCTCAACTCGTTCCTCACCTCGGCGGGTAGCTAGAGCTGACACGGACAAATTTTCACCAGAAATCCCGATGGGGACGTAGGCAGTGCCGGGCGGCAGCGGCGGCAGGTCTTCCGGCAGACCTCCATCTGACACGATGATGACCCGCGCGTCACGAAACCCTTGAGCGGCCCCGGATGCAAGAGCAAATGCGGCCGCCCAATCAGCCGGAGCTGCTTCAGGCTGGGCGTTCTCTACCACATCAAACAGCTTGTTTTTGTCGGCCGTGGCCGCAACCAAAACCTCTGGGACCGCCCCGACCTGAATGATCGTCATTTGGTTGCCACCGGATAGCGCCCGTATTAGCCGGTTGACTTCATCTTTGGCTGCGTCAAAGCGGGTGGGATAGTTTGATTGATCGGCCGTGTCTGTGGCCCGCATCGACGGAGAGCCATCTAGCAGAACAACCACGCTTCGGTTAACCACACTGGGAATACGCAAATAGGGTCTAGCCAGTGCAAAGACAAGTAATCCCAAAATCAGAAGCTGCAGAAACATCAGCAGGTTGCGGCGCAGCTTTTGCCACAGGGCGTTGGCCTCGCGGTCCCGCGTCAGCTTTTGCCACAGC
>JBCCSO010000401.1:0-4977 GCA_039199965.1 Chloroflexota bacterium
GCCTCAAGCGGTTTTTTGGCGGATAAATTGTCTGGTGCCCACGCTTTTTGCAACGCAGATGCCATCGATTCAACCTGAGGTTCCCCCGTCACGATGGCGGTTAGCGTCTTTAAAATCCGGGCACCAGTCCGCTGAACCCCCTGCGGCGATGTATCATATCCGGCTAAATCTTGGGCCGCCATCAGCGGAATTTCAGCCTGAAAGCGTTCAAGCGGTAACAATTGGTCTAAATGTTGATTTTGAAAATGAGATAAGTTGGGCTGTTGATTAAACAGATGTTCAGCTCCAAAGGAGCCTGTCCACAAATAGGCAGCAACCGCTTCAAAAGACTTGGTATCTGCCAATTCCAATGCGTTCCGGCCGCGATAAAAAAGCTGCCCGTTTTCAATTAGGGTGATGCTTGAATCCAGCACCGGCATCCCCCAGTGAATGCTCCCTTGAGCCGCATGCCCCGGATTCCGCCGATAATCCTGCTTTTGTTTGAGCTTTTGCACATCGGCCGCGCTGTACCGCTTGGCCCGTGATTTTCCCTGAGTCGCCTCTGAACGGATAAGCCCCCGGCTAACATACGAGTAGAGGGTCGCCACAGAGATTTTCAGTTCTTCGGCCGCTTCTTGGGCGCTTAAATAGCTCTGTTCTGCCATGTTTTTCTCCAACAGATTGATTTTAAAATCAAGATTGACTGCATTGATCAATATATCTACGATGATCAGCATACAGGAAAAGTGATCAGTTGTCAGTACGCTTCGCTTTCAGTGATCAGTTGAGCGTGCTACTGGTCACTAGGGGCTGATCACTCAACACTAAAACGGAGAGAAACATGCAACAAACAACAGGTTTTAAACCGGGGCTTGAAGGCGTCATCGCGGCCGAAACCAAACTAAGCCGGGTCAACGGCCAACTTGGAGAATTGATTATCGGGGGCTACCCGCTAGAAGTGATCGCCCAAAACGCCACCTTTGAAGAAATGGTCTATCTACTGTGGAACGGTGAGCGGCCGACTGAAACTGAGTTACAAGATTTTCAGCAAAGCTTAGCCAGCAAGCGTGAATTGCCACAGGCCACACTTGATCTTTTAGAGGAGATCGCAAAAAACAAAACGCCGGGGATGGATGCACTACGTATGGCAGCCGGTACGCTAGATCTTGATCAGCCAGGATTACCGGTCAGAGAAGCGGCAGAATTGGCACTGGCCCGCATGCCGACCATTGTGGCAGCTTATCATCGATTGGGTGCTGAAAAGCAGCCGATCCAACCAGATAGCAGTTTGTCACACGCGGCAAATTATCTTTACATGCTGACGGGAGAACGGCCGACAAATGCCCAGACCAAAGGGATGCAAACCTATCTCAACACCGTGGTCGATCACGGGCTCAATGCCTCTACCTTCACCGCGCGGGTGATCATCGCCACGCAGTCTGACATGGTGTCGGCCGTGGTTGGGGCGATTGGGGCACTCAAAGGGCCATTACACGGTGGAGCACCTGGCCCTGCACTAGACATGGTGTTTGAAATTGGTGAAGCAGAAAAGGCAGAGGCTTATTTGCGGCGAAAAATAGAGCGGGGCGAGCGGCTGATGGGCTTTGGCCATCGGGTTTACAAGGTACGCGACCCGAGAGCAGATGTGCTTGGTGCCGCGGCCGAAAAGATGTTTACGTCCATGGCAGATAAGGCACCAGAAGGGTATGAGCTTTACACACTGGCTTTGGCGGTTGAAGAAAAAGCGATTGAGCTTTTGGAAGAGTACAAACCCGGCCGGAAACTGCAGACGAACGTTGAGTTCTATACCGCTCTTTTGTTACATGGACTTGGCTTGCCCACAGATATCTTTGCCCCGACGTTTGCTATCTCACGAACGGCCGGTTGGTTAGCCCACTGTTTCGAGCAGTTGGAAACGAGCCGTCTTATCCGGCCGAAAGCTAGGTTTGTTGGGGATATTTATTCAACTTGGGATTAATACCGCTGTGGCCATTGACAAGCACAGTTAGAGCACACCCAATGCAAAGGCCAAACAAAAGGCCCCAGTTGGTGTTTATCATCAACTGGGGCTGAATATTGACTTGATTAAATTGACGGCACGGACAGGAGCTTGGCCGGAACGAGTTTGGAAGACCGCACCCAAGCTAAGGGCTAAGGAAATCCCTCAACTCCTGAAAAGACCTTGTCCATTTTGCCATGATTCTCCCCTAAAGCTCTATAACTTGCTGGGAAAAAAGTATGAATTTTATTTCCAGAAGTAGAATCATAACGCAGACGGTATATCTCAGTCGCTTTAGACACTGTAAACGCAACTCCAAGTTCTGCACCACCAATAAAGGAATGGGCTTCACTGTAACTATCCCCAAACTCTCGATCATATTCGTACACTAAAGCTGAAAGCTTATAACCAAAGCTAAATCCTTGAATATCATCATTACTTGGAGTGTTATAGCCAAAAAGATAAGGGGTTACGTCTACCCCCGCCCCAGCTATTGATCCGGCACTCACCTCCGTGAGAAAAAATATGCTGAATTCACTGCTATCAAAATTCCAAATGAACTCAATAGATTGTTCAAATCCAAGTATCAATCCACCACCAGCTCCAACAACAACTCCAAAGTAACTTAAATCATTATTCGCAAATATTTTTTGAACCATATCTGGGTCTACTTCATAAGAGCGATTTAGCGCCTCTGTAATAAGAGTAGGAAAATCTTCATGAACGTTTCTTGATTCATTCAGGCCTAATGTGAACAATCTCATTTGTTCTAAGTTCATCTTACTAATTACATTGTAATTCAAATCATATGCACCTGATATTTCTTCTGCAAACACCCAACATTCATCGTCATCTCCTGAACCCGGAGAGCCTTCACAATGCCCAGTCGGATCATTAAAGTTAACAGGATTATTTCTGACATAGGAGAATCGATTATAACTTTGCGGATTAGTTGGATTAGGAACGATGATGTCCGCGCTAGCAAACTTGCCAATACCGGGTACATAATATCGTGCATTCATATAAGTCAGCCCAATCCCACGGTTTTCGTGGTGGCCCGTAAAGCCGCGCTCAGTTAGGGCACCTACACCGTCTTCAAACGTGCCGTCACCGCGCACCTCACCAAACGGGGTAAAGCGGGTGGTTGTTTGTACTCCAAGTTGGTCTACTAGCGTGTTGGCGCTGCCCAAATGGTCCGTATAAATAAAGTGCAGCGTGTCTTCACCCGTTGCGCTGGCATGGTCCCGCGCGCTGGTTGACGGCCGGTCATAACTCCGCTGGGCAATCGGCTGGCCAGCCAACACGTAGGTTTTGCGCACCGCAATGTTGTTTGGTTCCGGCGGTGGCTCTGGGGTATTGGTTGCCGTCGGTGTAAGGGTTAATGTTGGGGTGTTTGTGGCCACCAGTGTACTGGTTGATACAGGAGTAACCGGCGTATTTGTAGCTATTGGGGTATTGGTTGGTGTATTCGTTGAAACGGGAGTAACCGGTGTATTTGTAGCCGTTGGCGTATTAGTCGGCGTGTTTGTCGAAACAGGCGTTGCCGGTGTCGCTGTTGGTGTGTTGGTTGATACCGGGGTAACAGGGGTGCTGGTCACCGTTGGCGTGGGCGTATTTATTGGCGTATTAGTTGGAATCGGCGTTGATGTCTTTGTAGGTGTATTCGTCGCCATTGGTGTTGGCGTCGAAGTTCGAGGTGGCTCAGAAGGGCATGCGGGTCCTAAACCACCCACGATCTCTTCCACGCTTGCGCTCCTATCGTAGTGATTATAAACAAGGCAAAACTCTCGTGTATCAACTTGATCATAATCTGACACCATGAGACTAAATCTGTAGCGTCCAGAGTCTCGCAAAATAGCAGATGAGCTTACCCCTTCACGCCAGTGATCATAGCTGACAATGTTCCAGTCGTAAGGGCCTCCTTTTTCTTGCCAATCAAATTTCATACGGTAATGAAATTCTTCTCGATTATCGTAATTTTTAATGGTGCCCCCATGCTTAATTGTGGCTTCAAGTTGGACAACACCCAAGCTAGGATCAATCGGATCTATGCCAGAGCTAGCCACCTCAACAGATACAATATCAACAGGCAGAGGAGCTTGGCAGTTACTTAAAATATCAATAACAAGATCACTAATATGATCTAATCTCAAACAAAATAATCTGCTGGTTGAAGATTGACCATCACTTGCCGTGATGCGGATTGTAAATGCATTAAATTCTGGATTATATGGACTAATGTAAACCCATCTTTGACGATAGTTATCATCTGCATTTTGAAATGAAACCGATGAGACATATCCCCTGTCAACAGTCTCATATAAATACTCCCACGTTAACTGGATTCCATCCGGATTCCAGATGCCATTATCACTAATATCTACCTCAATTAAATCTTGATAGTAATCATAGCCCTGCGGACGGATTTGACTATTGTCGGGAATCACCCTCAATCCTTCAATCACAGGCGCAGTGTTATTCTGTTCAGCAGCATATTCTGCCGTTGCAACAGAGCTAACTTCAGCTATGTCGGCCACTTGACTATCAAGAACGCTACCCCCGCTTTTGCTGTTGTCTTGCGGTACAGTGTTTTGGCTGCCAGCCGTGCGGACTAGCGCCACTTTGTCCAGCTTCAGCCCATCTTCACGCAGATGGAACCGCACATAGTGGTCCCCCGGTGTTAGATAAGCTTCGTATGAGACACCTGCATTCCGCTGGCTGACCAGTGTGGTGTTGAAGCTACTGTTTGAGGCGGGCTGGGCATCATAGATAAATCCATCAGGGCCTGTCAGGTTACTAACTTCGACAAAGAATGAGTTAGAGAGGTCTAAACTACCCTCATATGAGAGGTCTACTTCTATGTTGAATGTACCAGACGTATCAACCGTAAAGCAGTATTCTGCATAGTCTTGGCTTGTGCTAGCACCACCAAAGTGATTTTTTGTGTCGTTGGGCACGTGCACATAGCTACCATCGCTGGCGGTACTGCTCTCATCAGA
>JBCCSO010000402.1:0-4968 GCA_039199965.1 Chloroflexota bacterium
CGGACGGCATGAAATTACCGGTACGATTAAAGGACAGTCGATCTTCCATGACGAAGTTAAGCTGAAGACCTTGCCAGATAACTTAGTCCGCATTGACCTTGTTGGTGGTGCAGGCGTTGATATTGAGTCTAGAATTGTCTTCGTATCACCGTTCGTAGAGCAAGAGTAAGGTCTAACCCTCTTTCTTTTAATGTCATTATCGTTGGTAGAGTTAGCTTCTGGTTGACTCTACCAACGACTTTAAAACGTCTTCCACTTCACGTGGTCGGGAGACTGCGGTAAACCCCATAAGCACTTCCTGCGTCGATTGACCGTAAGAGCCTTGCCCTCCAAAACGAATTGTAAAACTACCCTTTGAATACGTGTGGCCACTGTCTACAGAAATTGTCTTTTTTGTAAACGTAACATTCCCTAACATATCATCCCCAATCCGTTCAATGTCATCAAAGTCCTGTGGGTAATAGCTCCGCACAGATTTTCTAGGCAGCCAGCGGATAATCATGGCCCGCTTGTCTGTGACTGCATAAATTGTGTAAAAAGATGCGATTGCCTTCCAAATTGGTGTAAGAATTGTTTTTAAGCCATTGAAAATAATGAGCCCAAAAATAAGTAAAAACAGATAAGGAAAATACTGCCCCACTCTCCCTAGTCCAAAAGAGTTCATGCTTGAAAAACCTTCAAAGACGGCCATAAACTGTCTAAAAATGAAGATTGCTATTCCGAAGAAGCAGACCCCAAAAATAATTTGACTCAAACTAAAGTTTGCCCACAGCGTTCCCCACGGCTGAGGCTTGCCCACCCACCAAAGCGTTTCACCACTTTGGTTTAGCTCATCTTCTACAATCTGCCTTGAACGGTTGTCTAAATCATTCAGATAATACATTTTGTCACCTTTGCGGATTATGTATTATCTTAGGTCCCTGTTACAAATGCGTTACGCTCTTTTATCTCTGCACGCTGTTTACTGATTATGGGACATTAGAAAGGTTCCCGCTTCGGCCGCCTGTCTATCCCATGCCAGCTTCCGGCTGCGGGCAAAGCGGCGCATTGCGGTTAGTGACTTTTCGGCGTAGTACATGTAGCGATCTTTCTTGCTCATTTTCGCTTCGGGGACCACAAACAGTCCAAAGTTCGCTTTCATTGGCTGGAAGGTTTTGGCATCGGCATGAGTGACGTAGTGGGCTAGTGCGCCCAGCATTGTATTGGTAGGCAGAATGAGAGGATGCTGCCCTAGCACCATACGAGCCGCGTTGATCCCGGCCAGCAGACCCGTAGCCGCATTCCCAGCGTATCCTTCAACACCTGTAATTTGCCCCGCAAAGAACAAATCTGCCCGGCCGCGATACTGCATTGATGGATGGAGTAGCTCTGGTGAGTTGACGTAGGTGTTCCGGTGCATCTGTCCAAAGCGTACAAATTCGGCTGATTCTAATCCCGGAATCAGTTGCAAAACTTCTCCCTGCTGACCCCATTTCATATTGGTTTGGAACCCAACTAAGTTAAATAGTGTGCCTGCTACATTGTCTTGGCGCAGCTGTACAACGGCGAACGGCCGTTTGTCGGTGCGCGGGTCGATCAATCCGACCGGACGCATAGGGCCGAAACGGAGTGAGTCACGTCCCCGTTTGGCGATCTGCTCAACCGGCATGCACCCCTCAAAAAATTTCGCATCCTCCTGCTCGAAGCTACGCAACTGGATGGTGTCGGCCACGGTCAATGCATTGAAAAAGCGGTCATATTCCTCTTCCGTCATCGGGCAGTTAATGTAATCTCCGTCGTCCTGCTCACCCGTGTCATAGCGTGACTTCCGAAAGGCGATATCCATGTTGACGCTGTCGCGCATGACGATGGGGGAAAGCGCGTCGTAAAAATAAAGGTAGTCGCTGCCGGTCAGGCTGGCGATGTCGGCAGCTAAGTCTGGAGATGTCAGCGGCCCAGTCGCGATGATGGTCGGCCCCTGAGGAATCTGCTTCATTTCCTCGCGAATCACGTTGATGCGAGGATGATTATCAATTTTTGTGGTAACTGTTTGCGCAAATAGGTCACGGTCTACAGCCAATGATGACCCGGCTGGGACGGCCGTCTGGGTGGCGCACTCGATGATGAGAGAACCCAAGCCGCGCATCTCTGCCTTGAGCAGCCCCGGCGCTTTGTGCAAAATTGTTGAGCCGAGTGAGTTGCTACAAACCAATTCTGAAAGATGATCTGTGACGTGGGCTTCCGTATTTCGTTCCGGCCGCATCTCAAATAGATCTACTTCAATCCCAAGCTTAGCAATTTGCCAAGCCGCTTCAGTTCCGGCGAGTCCCCCGCCGATGACGGTTATTTTGTGAGTCATAGCAGTAATTATACTGTCAAATTATTTTTGAAGGCTTACTTTTTAGGGCATCCCATACATCTGCTGGTGGTTGATAAATCGTTGAAAGGTTTTTGGAGTCGGCACAGCGGATATTTGACTATATTATTGCAGCTCAAACTATGGGAAGCTGTGAACGATTGAGTTAAACTTGAACTAAGATGTTATTTTTAAAAAAGGAGTTGTGATCGCATGTCTAATATCCCTGCTGAATTGAAGTATACGAAAGAAGACGAGTGGATCGCGGTTGAAGATGGTGTTGCTACAATTGGGATCACCGACTACGCTCAAGATTCGTTGGCGGATGTAGTTTATTTTGAGCTTCCGGAAGTTGGTGACGAGCTTGCAGCCGGAGATGAATTTGGTGTTGTTGAATCTGTAAAGGCCGCGGCTGATCTATACGCCCCCGTTTCGGGTGAAGTTGTGGCCGTGAATGACACCCTGAGTGATACGCCGGAGCTGGCTAACTCAGATCCCTATGGTGCAGCTTGGATCGTCAAAATCAAAATGAGTGATCCCAGTGAATTAGATAGTTTGATGGATGCTGCCGCCTATAAAACATATTGCGACGAGCGTTAATTTGTGCCTAAAAGGTGGAAATAACCCAACAACAGACGCGCCTAAGTTTTTCAAACTTGAGCACGCCTGTTGTTTGAGGCTTGATTGGCCGTTAACTAATTAAAACCCACATAAATGCCATCGAGCGTTTCACCGCCAATTCCGCTGGATGTACCGTTAAAGAATAGGAGTTCAGAGTCGCACGAAGCAACGCTACCAATTATCGCCCTGTTGCAGGCGAAGAAATCGGCCGGTGTCCCGTTTATAATGCCCGTATCAAAAATACCGGCCGGATTGATATAGAGATCAGAACCTGCTTCAGAAACGCCCCACATATCTTCTTGCGGAGTATCTAGACCAAAGTCAGATCCATCTGCATACAGAGAGAAGAACCCGGCCGTATTCTCACCCGTTGATGTTGGGGTAAAAACAATCAAGTCTTCATCTAGCGAATTAAGTGTGTTGCCAAATTGTTTGGTGGTTTGGGCTGTTCCCAGCGTGCTGATGATGATTCGGCCATCTGCTAAAACATCGAGAGCATCAATGTCCTCTTTGTCTGTGTCAAGGCCTACGTCAGAGCCATCAAAGTACATCTGATAAGACCCTATCGTTTTTGGTCCAGTCTTAGTGGGAATAAAACGCACAATATCAGAATCATCGATGGTACCCACATCAGGGATTGTTGATGCTCCTGAAATGCTGAGCAAAATCGAGCCATCGTCTAATATCGTGAACGCATCTAGATCGCGGAACGCGCTCCGCCCTAAGCCCACATCAGAGCCGTCGAAGAAGCGTAACCAGTTTCCAGTAGCGGTATTAAACGCGAGGATATCTTCATCCGTAAAGGTTACGCCGTTCACGGTTCCGGCCGTGGTTGAGCTAACGTAAATGGTGAGCTGCCCCTCAAATGCGCCTGCATCGCAACTGGCGGTACCGTCTTGATTGCCGTCAAGCGGTCGGGAAACGCCCCGCTGATCGGCCGTAAACTTGTCTCCACAGCCGTTTGCGTTGAGAGGGATCAAATCAACGGCCGGGCTGCCGGGCTTCAGCTTTAGAACATGCTCTCCTGACGCCAAATTAGCCATTGGCACAAGCAGCGGGTCGGCCGCGATTGAACTGCTGGCTTGAACACAGTTTCCAGACTCGATCAGGTTATACCCACCATCGAGTAGCTCACCGGCTTGAGAACAGTCTGCCCCCGTGCTGTTGGCGACAATCGAGTTCATCAGCCTTAGGTTGGCATTTGAGGTCATTGAGATGCCCCCCGTGCTGGTGATGGCGCTGTTTTCACTAACCGTAACGTGATTTAAAACGATCGGTTCATCGGCCACGATGCCACCCCCGTAGCCCGCACTGTTGCCGTAGATTGAACTATTTTCTACGATGGCCGCTACAAAGAAGGCATAGATGCCACCGCCTCTGTTGCCCGCTTGGTTGTAGCGAATGGTACTGTCTTCAATGCGAGCTATATTGTGAAAACCACCGCCATGACGACCAGCCACATTGTGCTCAACTAGAGAATGACGCAACCATATTCCATCACTTCTATCACAAATCCCCCCACCATCTTCTGCAGCTCTATTGTGGCTGATGGTTGAATTGTCAATCAGCGTTCCGCCATAATCGCTATACAGACCACCACAATCGATAGCAGAGCTGTTGTATGCGATTGTTGATTGATCTTCTATAATCTGTAGCCCATACTCGAGCAGTGAACCACCCGCATAAGAGCTGGATAGACTGGTAACTGAATTGCTGATGATGTCTGATTGACTTACACGACTGTAACCGACGTAGGTCAGTAATCCACCAGCGTAAGTCCCGCCGATGTTATTTGCAATTGTGCTGTCTTTCAGGGTAACGATACCGTAGTAATTGTAGAGGCCACCTCCCTCATCACCGGCTACGTTGTTTTTAATCCGGCTGCGCACCGCACCGAGATAGCCGGTGACTAAGATGCCACCACCATCATCGATGGTCCTGCAGTTGGAAACCACGCTATCCACCAAGATCGACATGCCGTCATTGACGTACATACAGCCTCCGTAATCATC
>JBCCSO010000403.1:0-4965 GCA_039199965.1 Chloroflexota bacterium
CTTTGTTCCAAGTGGCTGACAACGAGCCCATCGTCCGGCCGTGGAACCCCCGCACAGTGGCGATCACGTCTGTTTTTCCCGTGCTCAATCGCGCAAATTTGAGGGCCGCTTCGTTGGCCTCTGCTCCTGAGTTACACAGATAAACTTTGTCCAACCCGTCCGGCAAAATGGAGACGAGCTTTTGCTCAAACTGCGCCCGAGCGTCGTTGTAGACAAATTCGGCCGCGGCTAGCAAGACGGTGCTTTGCTCAACAATCGCTCGCACCACATGCGGGTGGCAGTGGCCGATGTTCGCTACCCCATAGCCGCTTGAACAGTCGATCAGCTCATTCCCGTCACCGTCCCACACGATGGCGCCTTCGCCCCGCACAATAGCAACTTCTCGCTTGCCGTACACACCGCTGGTAAATTGACTTTCTACGTCAATGATTGCTTGATTTGACTTCATATTGTCTTTCTCTTTTCCATGGCCTTGTATGTTTGCCTGAATAGCCGTCTGAAATAAATTTGACTCCCGGCTGATGTTTGGCTTTGGTTAGATCAATTACGGCCTGACGATTAAACGGAACTTCAAACTGTTCAATCTCATACCCGCTTGAATCGGCCGTTACCAATGTCCAGCAAGCATCGATTGAGGCAAGAGTTGATAAACCTACTGAGCCCACATTGATGATGCGCTTATCACCTATGGTTACATCCCACGGCCAGTGGGTATGGCCGCAAAAAATAAGGTCACCGCTGCAGGCCTGTGCAAAGTCCTTGATTTGAACGTCAGATAACAGCGGACAAAACCCAACCATATCATCGTCGCTCCACGGGGAGCAGTGAATACCTTGCATAAGCGCCCTACTTGGCAATTGTTGGCTGACTTCGAAGGGCAACGCCTCTAACCAATTGATCCATCCCAACTCTGCCATGATGCCCGTTGTCCAAGAAAAGTTGCCTTCAATTTCAAGCATAATGGGCAAGCGGGAAGGATCTTTTGCTACATCTTCAGCCGTTGGACCTACACGGTCTCCGTTTGAGATGTAACGATCTGTATTCCCTCGTATAAATTCAGCGCTTGGCAGAGCTAGCAAACGCTCCATCACCCCGGCCGGGTCAGGACCGGAAGCTACATGATCACCTAAAACCCAATAATGATCGACGCCACCTTTCGCCTCAATATCGGCCAAAACCGCATCAAGCCCAACGCTATTTCCGTGGATGTCAGAAAAAATTGCGACTCTCATAATTGCTTAACCAGTTTTTTAATATGCTTTCCGCGGTAAATGCTGCTAATAAACTTGGCTCCGGGATGATGCTTCTTGCTTATTTGCTCAATCACAGCCTGCTGATCATAGGATACTGAAAAGTGCGTTAGGTTGTAATCTTGCTCATTCGTCTGAAGTAGTGACCAATATGCACTTAGAGAGGGGGTTACAGGATTTCCGACAGAGCCAACATTGACCAACCGTTTATGCCCAATCATTTGATCTAAAGGCCAGTGCGTGTGTCCGAAAAAAATTAATTCTGCGTCACAGCCATCCGCAATTTTTTGAATGTCTTTTTTGGGTGTGTTTGGTGAGAACTCCGGCCATTCGTATGAATCATCTGCCCAAGGTGACGCATGATAGGCTAAGACACGCGTCCCATCTGGGAGTGTTTTCTCTAGGTGGAATGGTAAATTTTTAAGCCAGTTCATCCAACCAAATTCAACCATAATACCGGCCGTCCATGCAAAATTGCCTTGAACCTCTCCATATTGTTCAACCAAAGCCGGATTTGCAATAACGTCCTCAGCATACGGAGGGGGGCGGTCGCCATTTGCCACATACCGATCTGCGTTTCCTCGAATGAAGTTCGCATTTTTTAGCTTCATCAAGCGTTGCATAACACCCACTGGATCTGGTCCATTCCCTACGTGGTCACCCAATACCCAATAGTGATCGACACCACCTTTCGCCTCTATATCGGCCAGCACCGCGTCAAGCCCAATGCTGTTACCGTGGATGTCTGAAAAAATTGCTATTCTCATGATAGACATCTGCCATAGGGGGCCAGCGTGCTGGACCCAAAGGCGTAGCTCGCTGCGCCCCTACACATGATTGGTTACATGCCGTTCCAGCATTTCAGCGTGCAATTCCCAGAACCAAACCAAAGCCTCATCGATTTTTCCGCCTAGATCCTCCGGGCTTGCCACAAAATGGAGCTGCTCAAATTTCAGAACATCACCCTCTGGCAGATAGTCATACAAATAACGCGCAGACCAGTCGTACCGTTTGGGATCATACTTGATGCGCAGCAGCATCAGAAGCGGCCGCAAAATCAAGCCGTTGTAGAAGTGAAACGCCTCTATATTTTTTCCACGCAGCAAAAACTTTGAAGGTAAGTGAGACATCATTTGCATGTGGGGGCCCATAATCTGCAAACGCCTTTTGATTTTATTTTCAGTCTTGGAAAAATCGTAAAGAGGAAGACTGTCATGAATGCCCGTCTTATCAAAGTGAACCACGTGATGCCCATGAATTTCTGGTTCTAGAAATTTATCTTCGGCCGAATCATTGATCACTGCGCAGTCGATCATCAGCCAATCAGGGTGCCCTTCCAGCCGGAAAAATGTTTGATGATGCCCGTGCCAAGTCGGTTGCGGCACTTCATATTTATCACGAAGTGGGGCCAATTCCGCCAGAGCCTTTTCGATGATAGGAAGCACTTCGGTCACCTGATCATCGGCCGCCACAATGTGTAGATCGATGTCAGAATATTCATCATCCCGGCCGAAGGCGATGGCACCACCTTCAAATAAGCCATACACAAAATCGAGAGGTTCTATCATACTTTTGATTGTTTGGATGATTTGATCTTTCGTAATCATGGGGGTGTTCTACAATTTTCCTTTGTCCAAAAATGTTTTGAGCTTCAAAGTAGCCCTCGATCGCATCGAAACAAACCCTTCTTTTTCAGCATTGGACATCTCAGCAATTGTTTTATCCCAGCCATCTGGAATAAAAATCGGATCCCACCCAAAACCGTTTTCACCTTTTGGCTGTCTCGAAATGTAGCCTTCCATCAAGCCTGAGAACGAGATGAATTGTTGGCCATTGAAATAACCTATGCATGTTTCAGCCGTTGCTTCTAATTTCTCATAGCTTTGGAGCATTTGACAGATACCGTCATTTCCAACTGACTCCAAAAACCATTTGATGAGCGCCCCGGGCAGATTGTTCCAAGCATGAACGGAGAGACTTGTATCCTCTACTAAGACAGGCTGTCCAATTAAGTCAAAGGCTACTTTGGCTTTCTCCTCAATGACCTCGCTCACGTGTATCGATTGAATTTCGGGCAGGTCTAAGCTGATGATTTTTATCGGCCGATCTAAAATTAATTCAATTGCCCTTGCTTTGTGTTGGTTGCCTGTAGCGAGCAGAAGTTCCATATGGTTTAAATAAATGAACGATTCTCTTCCGTAGGGGGCCAGCGTGCTGGACCCGGTGACAAGGCGCAGCACGCTGCGCCCCTACCAAAACTTATGAAATAACAGTTCCCTGTCCGTTCATTGCATCACGAACCGGATTCTCACGCCGAGCATCACCCAACACCACCCGGCCGACACCTTGATCAAGCGCTTCTTTTGCGCCCAGCAGTTTAATCCGCATGCGTCCTTCCGCATATTGCTTAAAATCTTCGATCTCATCTTTTGGAATGTGAGTAATCAGCGAATCTTCATTGGGAAAGTCTTTCATCAGGCCGGGAATGTTTGACAAGATAATCAATGAGTCTGCGTTAAACGCCACGGCTGTGGCTCGACTGGCACGATCTCCATCCACATTAATAGCCTCATTATTGTAACTAATGGCTGGCGGGGTTAGTACGGGCAAATAGCCGTTATCCAGCAGCAGATTCAACAGATCAGTGTTGACCTCTTCTACCGTACCGGTGAAGTTGCCGCGCACAATTCGTTTTTTGCCGTTTTCATCTACCGCCCGGATCGCATCTTTCCGTTTGCCGCGCCAAATGCCACCGTCAATACCAGATAATCCAACAGCATTCACACCGCGCGCCTGCAGTTTTTCCACAATCGACTTGTTCATCTGGCCGCAGTAGACCATCTCAAAAATTTCGAGCGTGCGCCGGTCAGTAAAGCGGCTGGTGTAGCCGCTGGGGCTGGTAATAAATTGGGGGGGATGGCCCAGTGCGGTGGCGACTTCGTTTGTCAAACTTGACCCGCCGTGCACCAAAATCAGCTTTTGCCCCTCAGCGACCAGTGCCGCTACGTCATCACATACCGCATCGTAATTGATGCCTTCTGATCCGCCTACCTTGACGATTATCATAAGTAACAAGTGTGAAGTATGAAGTGTAAAGTGAAAAGCGGATGGCGTGAGGCCTACAACTTTCTACTTCACACTTTATACTTTCAACTACACGGGATGAAGTCCCATAAATTCTAATCCAAGCGTTTCCTCGAAGCCGCACATCAGGTTCATACACTGCACGGCCGATCCGGCCGCCCCTTTCATGAGGTTGTCGATGGCTGAAATCACAACTACCCGGCCGGTTGCTTCATCAACCTCAAAGCCAACTTCAGCAAAGTTGGTGCCTGCCAAAATCTTTGGTTCTGGATAACGGTACAGTCCACGACGCTCTTTCACCACGCGCACAAAAGGCTCTGTTTTGTACGCTTCACGGTACAGCGACCAAACCTCTTTTTCAGTCATTGGACTGTTCAAGAAGACGTGGCCCGTACACAGTACACCGCGCACCATCTCGACGGCCGTGGCTGAAAAATGGAGCTCAAACTCACCCATCTCTTGCAAAATTTCTGCCTGATGCCGGTGGCCAGTGGGGGCAAACGAGCGCATTGCGCCTGAGCGCACAGGATGATGGCTGCCTGCATTGTGGCTGTTGCCCGACTCTGATGAGCCCACCTTTACTTCAACGATGGCTTTGTCAATGACGCCAGCGCGTGCCAAAGGTAGCAAC
>JBCCSO010000404.1:0-4952 GCA_039199965.1 Chloroflexota bacterium
ACTTCATGTCCATCTTTAATCAAGCGACGGGCCATGTTGGCTCCCATCTTGCCTAAGCCTACCATTGCTAATTTCATGGTTTGGGGAGGTTAGATAATAGGTGTTAGATATTGGTGACTCTACCAGCATCTAACACCTATTATCTAATCTCTAACTCCTCATTTCTTCTATTTTTCTATTCAAAACGTCTGGCAAATCGGCCGGGTTTGTCACGACCCACCGATTGTCGATGAAGTCTGCTTCTAGCAAATGTTCAGTCGTGAAGGGGGTGCCTACGGCGATGACGTGCATGTTGGCGTTGACGGCCGCGAGCACACCGCTAGGGCTATCTTCTATAACCAGTGTGCAGTCGGGTCTGGCATTTAATTCACCAGCAACCAAGTTGTAAATCTCTGGGTCTGGTTTGCCAAACTCAACATCATCTCGGGTTGCCACAAAGTCAAAACGATCGCGTAGCTCAAGAATTTGCAAAATCTTTTGCGTTTGCTCACACGCACTCATGGTTGCCAAGCCAACTTTGCAGCCGACGTCACGTGCTTGATCCAGCACCGCCACGTTGTGCGTCCACTGATTGCTGCGGATCATTTCAGGATCGGCTAACATCTTTTCATAGTAATTGAGCCGGATTCTGATCAACGCTTGCCACGGGGTGTTGACCCCAAATTCAGCCATACGCGCTATCGCCTCTGGCGCAAGATCGTATTGATCAACCAAGTAGATGGCGACTTCTCGCCGTGAGCGGCCGACGACCTCACGAAACCCTTCAATCACCTCTTCTTCAGTGATGCAGATGGGGCAGAGTTCAACGGCCGCTTTGGCGTACGACAGCGCTTTCAGTTTCTCTGTTTGGACGAGCGTACCGTCCATGTCGAAAATCATGGCTTGGATCATTGTTTCAGTTGTTCATTCCACATTGCCTGTTGTTTATTGCCCATTTCGGCCAGAACTTTGTGAATAAAGCTATTATCGCTTAGCTCAAAAACTAAAATGGGCAATGTGCACTGGAAAATAAACAATGGTTAATAGATGGCTGCTAAAGCAGCTTCTTCAACCCACCAATCACATCATCACCTAAATCAAACCGTATCATCCGGCGATTTGCTTCTTCCAGTGCGGCCGCGTCTCCTAAAGCCTGTGCATTTTTGAGTACGTTAAAGCTCATACCGCTGGTTTCGCTGGCTGCTTCATCAGGGATTGCTGAGTCTTCTGGGCCGTTTGAGACAAGCTGAATAAACAGCCCGTTTCCGGCGTCTCCTTTGTGCAGCTGTCCGGTTGAGTGCAAGAAGCGCGGCCCGTAGCCGACTGTAGTGGCTAGTTTGTATTTGTCCCTAAGCTTTAGACGCAGTTGGTTGAGCAAATCATCCGTTTCAGATGTGGGGTGGACGTAAGCCTGAATAGAAATGTAATCTCCGGGTTCAGCAATCGCCATGAACCCGATTAGAGAACCGGCCGATGCAGTGTGGGTTTTTCCACTTGGCAATTCACCTTTATCGAGGTAGGCGGATACCATTTCACGGGCGATAATTTTGGCTGACTCCACGTTGGGCTGGTCAAACGGCTGAATGCCCATACGGTAGCCTGCCACGGCCGTTGCCATCTCCCAGAAGAAGAACTGGTGCCCCAGATCATACACATCCCGCAAGCGAAGCATCATGACCGGCTGCCCGGCATTGAGCAGAGCTTTTACGGACGCGTCGTGGGTGTGATCCCCCTCAACCCGGATGTAAGCAAACAAACGATCTTGCCCATATACCTCAGGATCACCTAAGGCTTCACCGGTAACGGGTAGAATTCCAACCCCATCTTTTCCGGTTGATTCAGCGATAAGCTGCTCGACCCAGTCACCGAAGTTGGCGAGCGCGGGTGAACTAATGAGGGTAACTTTGTCTTTGCCGCGTTTGGCAGCTTCACCCATGATCGCCCCTACAATAGCCCCGATGTTGCTACCTTTGGCGGGGGAGTTGCTGCCCATCGAATTGATGGCCGCTTCTTCGGCCCGATCGAGCAGTTTGGCGATGTCTACACCTACGAGGGCCGCTGGCACCAATCCGAAGAAAGACAGGGCCGAATACCGACCGCCGATTGTTGAGTCATTGAGATAAACATCGAGGAAGCCGTATTCTTTTGCCATTTTTTCGAGCTTGCTACCGGGATCGGTAATGGCTAGGAAGTGTTGACCGGCCCGTTCTGGTCCCGCTTTTTCTAGAATTTTGTTGTAGAAATATTTGAAGAACGAGAGGGTTTCGACCGTGCCACCCGATTTGGTTGCAACGATGAACAAGGTCTTTTGCAGCTCGATTTTGTTTTCATACTCAAGCACCCGATTGCCGTCGGTTGAGTCTAAAACGTGCAGGGTCATGCCGTCACCGCCAAAGACGTTCATGAATACTTCGGGCGCCAATGACGAACCACCCATCCCCAGAAGAACAACGTCGGTAGCACCAAAGCCTTTTAAGCTGTCTCGCAGATGGTTGATGCGTGCGACTTCTTTTTGCATTATTTCAGGCATGTGGAGCCAGCCCAAACGATTGCTAATTTCGGTGGGGTCTTCTTTCCACACGGTGTGGTCGTGGTCCCAGATGCGCTGCATGATGTTGTCTTCGGTCATCTGTGCGGCCGCAATGTTCAGGTCGTGTTTCAGATCACCCAACGTTGCGCTGAGCACCATTCCCCAACGGGCGAGCTTGGCTCGTTTTTGCTTGACGCTGCTAAGCAGGCTGTCAAATGAGTTGGCGAATTTGGTAACACCCTCTTCTAAGAGCTGATCGGTAACGGCCGTTATATCCACGCCAGCTTCTGCCAGCGCGCCAAGCTCAGCCTGTGCTGCATCCAAGTCGACAAGTGTTTCAGCCGCTGTACCGTGATCAAGGAAGGCATCCAGCGTTTTGGGCGGAACCGTATTGACTGTGTCTGGACCCACCAGCGTGTCGATGTAAAGGGTGTCTGGATAGCTAGGATTTTTGGTGCCGGTGCTGGCCCATAGCGGCCGCTGCACCATCGCTCCCGCTTCAGCTAATTTTTCCCAGCGTTCACCGCTAAAGATTTTTTGGAAGCTGGCGTAAGCGGCTTTGGCATTGGCGATACCGATTTTTCCCTGCAGGTCGCTGTTACCGGCTTCTTCTAGTTTGCTGTCAACCAAGCTATCGACCCGACTCACAAAGAATGAGGCTACAGATGCTACTTGATTCAGCTCACCGTGCTTGTGACGCTCTTCAAGACCTTCGATATACGCCATCGCGACAGCTTCATACGCTTCAATCGAAAAGAGGAGCGTGACGTTAACGTTGATCCCTTCACCAATCAGGGTTCGAATGGCCGGGATACCTGCTTCTGTCGCTGGCACCTTGATCATCAGGTTTTTCTTGTCTACCCAGTTCCACAGGCGGCGGGCTGCTTCAATGGTTCCCTCCGTATCGTTGGCTAAATTTGGGCTCACTTCAAGGCTTACGTAACCGTCTTTTTTGCCGGTTGCGCGATAGATCGACTCGAGCATTTCGGCCGTCCGTTTGATGTCTTCTACAGCCAAATGTTCATAGACTTGTTCGTCTGTCAGATTGGGAGAATTAACGGCCGCGATGGCTGCGTCATAGTCAGAGGTTTTGCCGATAGCGGCTTCGAAGATGGAGGGGTTGGAGGTGACGCCAACAACGCCTGCCTCGAGTAGTTTTTCAAAATCGCCAGAGTCTAATAGTTTCCGGCTGATGTTATCGTACCAAATAGACTGCCCAAATTCGCTAAGTTTGTGAATGTTTGTCATGTATCCTCTTGTGAAAGACGGGGAATAAAGAAACGAAAAATAACCAACGATGTCAACTCGTATATTGTTTATTCCAAGCTGAAGGAAAACTGGCTGATTCAATTGAGTCATGCACACAGTTTTTCTCTGGCCCCATACGCTCTCTGCTGGGCGATGGGTTGGAAAAAGTTGTTAAGTACGAGCTTTGAGTGAAGCTCTGCAGCGGGGGTTTGTAGTTCCCAGATGTATTATGGGTATTGTATCTTTTTTTGTGTGGTGGGTCTTATCTAGTTTTATAGTTGATGATTACTTTAATGAAAATAACGATATTGGTTTGACTGATCAATCGGCCGCTTTCTTACGAACGCGCGATCAATCAGTTAGTTGTGTGTTGCAACCGATTATAATTCATATTCTTCATGGCTAGATCAGGTAGAAATTGAAGATAACTCTACCATTTAATCATCGTTCAATAGGCTGGCGGCAGGTTTGTCCACATACCAATCAGTTTCCCCATCAATAGGCAGAATGCGCTGGGTCGGCCGGGCGTTGGGCTCAAATTCTTCAAAGCGAGCCCTAAGTGCTTCTGCTTTACTTTCCCCGGTAACCAAAAAGATGATGTTGCGCGAGCCGTTGATGGCGATGGGCGTCAGGCTGGTCCGCTCGGCCGGACGGCCGTCATAGTCAGCCGTCACCGCAATCACCGGCTGGTTAAACTCAGCGTCAACCATTTGGCCCGGAAATAGCGAAGCGGTGTGGCCGTCTCCTCCCATCCCTAAAATGCAGACGTCAAAGCGAGGCCACAGCCCCCAAGATGGGGCGGTTTCCTTTAGTTGAATGCTGTAGTCGGCCGCGCTGTTTTCATTGGCCATTTCTCCCTTCCTCCGATGGATGTTGTCTGGGATCAACTCTACTTTGGAAAGCAAAGATTCCTGCGCCAGCTTGTAGTTGCTGCCATCATCATCTGGGGCTACGTTGCGCTCGTCTGCAAACCAGATGTGAACCCTGTGCCAGTTGATGCCGTTTGCTGTTGCCAGCCGCTCATACACCGGCCGGGGGGTGCCACCACCGGACAGCACCAGATGAGCTTCGTTGCGCTGTTCAATTGCTGCAATCAGGTCGCTGGCCGTGCGGTCTGCGGCCGCCTGTGCCAAAGAATCTTTATCAGGAAAAGTGAAAATAGCCATGAGGCTATTTTAGCAGGTTTCTTTGGCCA
>JBCCSO010000405.1:0-4948 GCA_039199965.1 Chloroflexota bacterium
CAAAAGTCCGGTCCGCACGATAAATGTCCCCATAATGACCGATAGGTATGTGGTCAGGATTAATGCGATATTCCAAACTTTGAACATGCCCCGCTTCTCTTGAATCATGACCGAGTGCAAAAAGGCGGTTCCAGTCAGCCACGAAATGAACGGCATATTTTCGACAGGGTCCCACTCCCAATAACCACCCCATCCCAGTACGTCATACGCCCATCGGCCGCCGAGAATCAGCCCCAAGCTCAAGAACAGCCAAGCGGTAAGCGACCAGCGACGTGTGGTTCGAATCCAGCTATCGTCTAGCCGACCGGCCAGCAGTGCGGCCATCGCAAAGGCAAACGGAATCACAAATCCGGTATACCCCAAGTAGAGCATAGGGGGATGGATGATCATCAGCGGATGGCGCAGCAGCGGGCTGAGGCCGTTGCCATCAAGCGCAACACTTGCGGCCGGAGCAAACGGGTTTTCTGGGAATGCAATAAGGTAAAGAAAATAAAATTGAGTCAAATTCCCCATGATGACCGCATATGGGATTAAATCTTTTTCTTCGTTTTTGTTAAGCCATGCAACCGCTAAGAAGCCAGCCAAGAAAACATTCCACAAAAGCAAAGACCCGGCTTGCCCTCCCCATAGTGCCGTAATCTTGAACGGAATCGGGGTGTTTCGACTCGTTACCTGACGCACATAGTTGATAGAGTAGTCATCATTCAACAGTGCAAAGATCATGATCACGCATGACAAAACCAGCAGTGGGAAAACGATAATTGCCGCGTTCCGGCCGCTATCAATTAACTTTGTGCGAATTGGGGTCGTTAGTGAAGGCCACCACTGGGCACCAGCCATCGCTAAAGTCGAGTAAATCGTGGCTGCAAACGCTAAATAAATTGCCGAAGTACCGATATCTGCAAACATAGTGTGTGTTAGTAGATTGTCTAGAAAACTGGGCAAGGACTTCTAAAGTAATACGATATCTGAAGTCCAGAGGGGCAGGCCTCTATTTTGCTGCCCCTTAGCAAACGGGTGTAAATTTAAGATTCTTGTGCGTAGCCTGCTCCATCAGCTTCTTCGTACCGAGTTGGGCATTTTAGTAGTAATCCACCGGGATTTGATACAAATTCGCCTTGAGCCCCAGCTCGCCCTTCTACCAGAGCCTGTGCTTCATGTTGCAAAAGATCAGGTTTGGGTTCGTTTTCAGCATAGATCGTTATCCGCTGGGTTGGGTTTGAAAGGTCATCTACAATATCAAATGAGAGCACTGAATTTTCTGCATCAATCTGGGTAAATTCAATCGAGTCACCCACAACCCATCCAGCAATTCTCACATCACGATCACCAAGCTCAGCTTCTTTGGCTAGGTACTCTTCCACTGTCAAATAAAGCTGAGTACCGCCTGAGTTCAGCGCATTGAATGCCACAAAAACAACAGCTGCGAAAAGTACGGCCGCTGCAACAAGAAAGTGCCATTTCTTGCGTGGGGCAGGGTTTAAAGCATCTAAATGTGGTTTTGTCCAAGTTGATTCAGCCATGCGGCGCATTATAGCATTAGCCAATTTAGCGAAAGCTCGGCCCTTATCTACCTGTTACTTTTGATCAAATTGTCAGATGTTTTGTTTACACAACCGGCGTTTCAGTAGGTTCTACTGTTTCTGTCGGGGTAGGCACAAGCGTTTCTGTTGGCGGCGGGATTAAGGTTTCCGTCGGGGTGGGCACAAGCGTTTCTGTTGGCGGCGGGATTAAGGTTTCCGTCGGGGTGGGCACGAGCGTTTCTGTTGGCGTCGGAATTAAGGTTTCTGTCGGGGTGGGCACGAGCGTTTCTGTTGGCGTCGGAATTAAGGTTTCCGTCGGGGTGGGCACGAGCGTTTCTGTTGGCGTCGGAATTAAGGTTTCTGTCGGGGTAGGAATCAATGTTTCTGTAGCCGTTGGTAACGGTGTATTCGTGGGCGTGTTCGTTGGGGTAGGTGTGTTGGTCGGCGTATTCGTGGGCGTAGGCGTATGGGTCGGCGTATTCGTGGGCGTAGGCGTATGGGTCGGCGTATTCGTGGGCGTATTGGTTGGGATAGGTGTGTCTTCAGGCGGTGGAATTGGCGGCAGCGTAGGTGTTGAAGAAACAGGCGTGGTTGTGGCAGAGTCGGTAGGAGTAGGAACAATTGGTGTCCGTGTGGGGGTAGAAGTTGCCGGGCGGCGGGTAGCTGTCGGTGCCGGCGTCGGTGTACGTGTAGCAGACGGACCACTGCTATTAGTTTGAGGTCTGGGGGTTGGTGTGTTGGTGGGCGTCAGTGTCGGCCGCTCAACAAGGATGGTGGGTGTAGCAGTTGGCGTTGGCGTTGGTGGAATAAATCCAATCAAGCAAGCTTCAATGTCTTCACGCCCACTAGACGTTTGCTCTAGCAATTCTTCGTATTTAATTGCTTCAGGCGCAGAGATATTGCGAAATTCTACTTCCTTTTCAAGGTCAGTTGTGAAAATAGATGCTTTTTTCCCCTCAGGAATCAGTTCTGCCGTGTTCCGGCCGATACGGTAGCGGCAGGTGCCATCAAAACAGTATGCATCAATCTTCTCTTCCTGTTCTGAATAATCGACCGCCATACACTGCCCCTGAGTTGTCACAAAAACATTAAACTGGCCATTATCGTTGTTTACCGGTAGCTCAGCTTCTACCCGCTCACTGTAGCGGCCAGTCTGCACAAAGATATCGCTCCCTTCAAACAGCTCAAATTCCATTTGCGAATCAACCCGGTTAAATTCGACAGCCGTTTGCGGAAACCCATAAATACTACCCGAAGGCACATCCTCATCTGTGTGATTAACCTGAAATTCAAGACGCCGATTTTCACTGATGCGCTCATCCTCAAACAGTAGGTTTCCTTCTAAATTAAGCCCTACAAAGTAGAAGCCGATCTGGTCCTCAACAAGCGGCGGTCTGGGGGTATTAGTAGGAATGGGCGTCGACGTAGGAATAGCTTCTTCCGTGAGAACAATAATCGCTTCTACCGTTTGAGTAGTAATCAGGTCTAACTCATACTCACGCGTCATTGCTTCTGATGTTGCTTGAAAATTACTGTTGATCGCCTCTTGAGTTTGCAAGCGCCTCTGCTCTTGCAACAAACTTAAGGCTGATCGAGTGTTTTCCATTGCCAACTGCTCTTGTTCTTGGCTGGAAAAGCGATTCATCAAGATGAAAGCTGTAATAAGCGAAAGAATCAGCAATCCAACGAAAGCGCTCACACTCAGGATCATGAATCGACTAAAAGAATTATCTACCGGTGGCGCAGCGGATGAAGCAGCAACTCCATTGGGTGAGCCAAATATGACCTGATCCACTGTAGGATCAGATGTCTGCAAAAGCGCAACAGAGACGTTGTCGTCGACATCCCGGCCAAGCGCAAACGAAACCAGAGCGCGAGCTGCCCGATCTTCCTTTTGACTACTCAGGACTTGGATCATCTCTTCCGGCCGGGTAACGGGCTCCCCATCTTGAGGAGACGGCCGGAACAACCCATCAGAGCAAACAATGATCGCATCCCCTTTGATCAATTCCAATCCTTTGCGTCCTAAAGCCTGAGCATTTTTATAGTCTGTCAGAGTTTCGGTACTATCATTGTGATGGAAACCGATATCTACAGGCATTTTTGATTTAGGACCCAAGGCCCGCATGATAACATCAGCGTTGGGATTGCTAACCGCATCAGCCACCGTCATTTTCCCTTGGATAGGGACGATTGTGGCGAAAACGTGGTCGAGCGTTAGCTGGATAATATCCCCATTGCGAAACAGGTAAACGCGGCTGTCCCCCACATTGGCAACGTATAACCGTTCGTTCTTGTGGATAGCGGCCAAGGATAGCGTGCAGCTCGCCCCTTCATGGCTCCTAAACTCACTGTGCACGGCAGCATTCGCGGCTTTGACCGCTTCCTCTAAAATTTTCGGGATTTCAGTCTCGTGGCTTTCCTTTACAGAGGCGATGGTTGTATCAATGGCGATTTGTGCAGCTCGCTCCCCTTTATTCTCCCCACCAACACCGTCTGCCACCAAGGCAACATCCAACGTTATATCGGCCGCAGTAGTAATCTGCAGTGCGGTAACCCGATCTTCGTACAATTCGCGATTGCCGATATCGAAATGGACGCCACGATAAACTTCAGAAATTATTGACACAACGAGACAATCTTAAACATCATCAAAGCCAGAACGGTGTACGTGTTTGCCTCAAAAAACTGCGATTGCTGCAAACCAAGGTGCGATCACCTCGATTAAGTAACCCATTTCCTAAATCTGAAAGGATAACACCTGCTCCAACCTCTAAAATCAGTTCTAGAATAAATTCAAACCTTAATTCTACCAGCCAATGACCCATTTGTATTCACGAGAGACACCAAACTGTAGGAATTCATTGAATATTTATGACAAACTTTTTCAAGTTTGATTCAAAGGAAGTGGGATTCTACTATGTATTATCCAACCTTCTGGCCAATATTGCTACTTTTTTGCGTGCGGTCCAGAACCCTAGGTTCATCTGCTATCGTGTGTTCCAGTTGAACATAAGGCCAACAAAAAAAACAAATGCCTAGAGTTATTGACGTTGGGTTGGCTTTGAGGCGATTTAAACGCTGGGTATGGGGAATTTATTCTCGTGAATCGCCTAAGCCAAATCCCATATGTATAGAACTTACCCAAAAATCAAATTTGTAACAAAACATCTCTATCTGTAAAGTTTTAACAGACAAGGATGCCTAATTTACAAGCCAATTGTGTAAGTCCTAATCTATTTTCAACACGCCCAGAATGCAAAAGAGTAACACAAGATCTACTTAATCTGAATTTAAGGCTGTGGTGTCGATGTAGGCGGAAAACCAGTTGGGTCAGCTTCAGTCGTTGGCGAGGTCCGCGTTGGCAAAGCTTCAGTTGGTTCCGGCTGGGGCGCGCTGGCAGTGGGACGCTCTGGTAGCGGTTC
>JBCCSO010000406.1:0-4945 GCA_039199965.1 Chloroflexota bacterium
CCAAAGACCATGCCTAAGCAGGGGCTAATTGAATATACAGGGGTCACGACCGGTAATCTGGAAGCCTATACTTTTGGAGTTACTTATCAAAATGTCATTGAAGCCTTACTGGTCGTCTAAAACTAGGTAGCGCAGCTGAATCCAGCCGGGGCTTCCGTCGAGCAGGCTAACCTCTTGCCACGTTGTACCTTGAACGATGGCGCGGCCGGGGAGCAAAATGAGCTGATCCCCATTGTTCACCAAGGCTAGACGCTGATTGTTTGGCACCCGATAAACCCACAGCACACTGCCATCAAACTGCACTGAAACAGTGTCTACTGCAATCGCTGTTGGAGTAATGGTGGGCGTAGGCGTATTGGTTGGTGTAGGAGATGGCGTCGCAGTTGGGGCGGGTGTACTGGTTTGCGTTGGTGTTTGAGTCGGCGCTACAGTGGGCTGCTCAGTTGGTTCTTCAGTTTCAGCTACTTCCTCTTCAGCAGCAGCCCCATCGGCCGAGCCTGAAGCATCAACGTCAGCCGAAGCTGATGCGTTTGCATCAGCCGGTTGGCTAAACGCCCCGCTTTGAGTCGTCTCAGTTTCTTCGTCAACCGTTTCGGTCTCAGGATCGCTGTCTTCTTCGGCCGCAGCACTACCAAATGATCCCGATGACGCGCCGCTTTCAGACTCAACCGGCTCAGGTTCATCTTCAACGATTGCGGCAACATCTTCGATATCGTCCGTTTCCATCATTTCTTCGCTTGATGACTCAGTTTCTGATACGACCTCGGCCGTGGTTTCACCCATCTCAGTAGATTGGACCTCTGACTCCAATGGGACACCGGCCATAAAAAAGCCCATGCCCACTAACACACAGGCTAGGCCCAAACCAGAAAATCGACGGCCGTTTTGCGTAAGCGGTAAGCCAGCAACGCGGAAGCGTGTCTGCAGTTCAGGCGATTGTGCCAAATATGCTAAAGCATTGAAGAGGACGGACAGCCCCCCGCAAATGCCCATACCGATTAGTGTCCATGTCGGAAATCCACCCATAGCGGCAAGATTATAAAGCTGTCAGGCTAAATAGAAAATTTTTTTCGCAATTGCTCACGGTTCTAGAGTGACAAGTGAAAAGCGTGAAGTATGAAGTGATATGTGTATTTCGGCTTTTTACATCACACTTCGCACTTAATGCTTTTATACCCTACTTCAGATTCTCTTCAAGAAACACCAGCGTCTGATTCCACGCATCACCGGCCGTTCCCGGTTCATCAAAATTTTCTTCATTTAAAAACGCGTGCCCTACACCTTCATAAATGGTGATTTCATTGGTGATTTCTAAACTATTTAACGCTGCCTCAAACTCAAGCACGTCATCCACAAAAATCTGCTGATCTTCTTCTCCAAAAATGCCAAGCACCCCTTTGCCTTCAGTAAAAGAAGTTAACAAATCTGGATCAGTCACGACGGCTCCGTAGTAGATCACAGTCACGGCTAAACGTTCAGACTGGCGCAGCCCCAATTGCAGTGATTCTCCACCACCAAAGCAAAAGCCCATCGTGGCGGTCCGTTCAGGGTCAACATTTGGCAGGGCCTGCAGATAATCAAGGGCGTGATCTAGGTCGCTCCGGACCTGCTCATCTGGTGTGGTTAGTCGTAAGTACAGCGCACGGGGGACACGGCTGGTCAGATTGCCACGGTAGGCGTCGGCCGCAAAGACAACGTATCCTTCCTCTGCTAGTGCGTCTGCAAGAACCGTCATTCCCTCATTTAAACCCCACCACTCATGAATTAGCAAAACAGAGGGATATGGGCCTTCACCTTCTGGCTCTGCCAAGTAGCCGTGCAACATTGTCCCATCTGAGTGCTGGTACACTGTGTTTGTGTAGTTTGTGGCAGAATCGCCAAATGCAGCATCAAACATGATAATTCCCGCTAGTGCAGCCACAAACAGCAAAATGATCAACCCAATTATTCCTAAAAGTCGTCTAATCCATTTCATTTTTGTTCCTCCTAAAACTGCTAAAACTGGTGCAAAAGTTATGATCAGTGTAAATAGAACGTCTCAAATTCATGTTGGATTCCCCAGATTCAGGTAAAAGGGAATAGAGCTCATTGGTTTTACGTATGAATCTAATTTTTTTGCACGCCTTTTATGAAACGGGTAAAATTTATCAAACGCTTGTTTGAATCGTACTGTTTTAACCGCGATTAAAAATTAAGCAATATACGGTTAAAACAGTGCATATTTTGAAATATTTTCCGGTTTGATTGCTTTTTTTGCATTCACACTCAATGGAAATAAGTGATTTTGGAAATTACAAGACATAATGTATGTGATTCCCACTTAAAAAAAGCTACAATTCCGGCCGATCAGAGGAGAATATTTACAATTCACCTTTGACTTGATCCATTTCCCATAACAGAAAACAAATGTTTTCGTCTCTTTGCAACGGAGGATTCTTTAAATGAAAGTAGTTGTTTGTGTAAAACAAACCCCTAGCACCACAGCCACCTTTAGCGTGTCTGATAACGTGGTTAGCTGGGAAGATACCGGGAGCGGCAAACCAAACGTCGTTAATCCTTGGGATGAATTTTGTGTAGAAGAAGGCATTCGCATGAAAGAAAATCATGGCGCCAGCGCGGTCGTGGCTCTAACAGCCGGCCCAGAAGGTGCTGTAGACGTTCTGCGCACCAGCTTAGCAATGGGCTGCACCGAAGCATTCCACGTAGCCGATGACGCTATCGCAGATATGGATGCGAATAACAATGCGAAAGTATTGGCCGCGGCGGTGAATCAAATTGGTGACGCGCAAGTTATTATTTGCGGTAAACAAGCCATCGATGGTGACAGCGGCGTTACCCCTGTTTTATTGGCGCGTGAGTTGGGCATGACGCCACTTACATACGTCTCAGCCATTAAGTCAGTTGACGGTGGCTCGATCACAGTTGAGCGCCTAACTGAAGCTGGTCAACAAGAGGTAACCGCTAGCCTACCCGTAGTAGTCAGCGTCGTCCGCGAGATCAATGAACCACGCTATCCGTCTTTCATGGGAATCCGCAAAGCAAACAAAGCTAAAATCCCAACCACAAATCTGGCCGACTTGGGTGTTGAGGCAAGCGGTAGCAGCAACGTGAATTGGGGAACTATCTATGCCCCAGCAGCCCGTGAGGGTGAGGTTGAAATGTTGAGCGGTGATGTGGGCGACCAAGTAAAAGCCTTGGTTGATCGTCTATTTGAGGAGAAAGTGATATGAGCGGCGTATTTGTTTACATTGAAAATGCAGGCGGCGAGATGGCCAGCATCAGCTCTGAAGCGCTGGGTGTTGCTCGAGGTGTCGCGGCCGATCTTGGCTCTAGCGTGACCGCAGTTGTCATTGGTTCTGGCGTAGATGGGGTGGCTTCGGCCGCTTTCGATCTGGGTGCAGACAACGTGATTGCCGTTGATGATGCTTCACTTGAGCATTACACCGCGTCGGCTTACGGTCCAACGGTCACACAAATTGTGGGCGATGGTGGTGCAGATGTTTTGGTTGCGGGTGCTTCTACGGAAGGACGTGACATTTCTGCATGGGTTTCTGCAGACACTGGTGCTGGCCTTATGGCTGACGCAATTGGGGTAAAAGTTGACGACGGCCGCGTGGTTGCCACCCGCACCGTTTACGCTGGAAAATTGCTGGCAGACGTATCTGTTCCAGAAGGTTTGCAAATTGTGACCACCCGCAACCGCGCGTTTCCACCTGCTGAATCAACTGGTGGTTCTGGTGCTGCTAGTTCAGCATCAGCAGTGGAAGCTGCTGGCGATGCACAAGTAGTGGGGATTAGCCAAAAAGAGAGCGGTGTTAGCCTAACTGATGCTTCGAAAATCGTTTCTGGCGGCCGTGGTGTCGGCGGACCAGAAGGCTTTGAGCCTGTTCAAGCACTGGCTGACTCTATCGGTGCAGCTATGGGTGCATCGCGTGCGGCCGTTGATGCAGGCTGGATCCCTTACGATCACCAAGTAGGTCAAACCGGTAAAACGGTTAGTCCAGACTTGTACATCGCATGTGGTATTTCGGGCGCGATCCAGCATCAGGCTGGTATGCGTACTTCAAAAGTAATCGTTGCCATCAATAAAGACTCTGATGCGCCAATCTTCGGTTTGGCCTCATACGGCATTGTTGGCGACCTGTTTGAGGTCTTGCCAGCACTTGAGTCTGAGTTTAAGTCTCGTATGTAGGTCTAAACTGCTAAAGCAATTTAGACTGAGCTAAAATAAGGGCCCATCTGATTTCAGGTGGGCCTTTTTGTTTCGTAGAGACGTCCCGATGGCGCGTCTCGCATTAGACGCGCCGACGGCACGTCTCTACGAGGATTGCTATGAATTTAAATGTAAGCGATGTAAAGACTTTCGTGCCTGCCAAAAACTTTCAAGAGTCTTTTGACTTCTACACACAGCTAGGATGGGAATCGAAATTTAGGGCCGATGATGATGGGATCGCCATTTTGGAGCTGGCTGACTGTCGATTTTATTTGCAAAACTACTACCAAAAAGATTGGGCAGAAAATTTCATGCTCCACATTCTGGTTGAAGATGCACAAGCTTGGTTTGAACATGCATCGGCCGTAATTGAGTCTGGGAAATGGGCCAATGCACGAGTGAATGCTCCAAAAGAAGAGGATTACGGTGCAATTGTCACCTATGTTTGGGATCCATCTGGTGTGTTGCTTCACTTTGCACAATTTGTAAGAAGCTAGGGATGAGTTGAGACATTCTTTATATTTGTGCTAATTGTAAGGCTCAAGCCAATACTCACCCGGTTTGCCTTCAGAAATCCACCCTTCATACCCATTATCAGTTTTAACTTTCCACCACACACGGCTGTTATCACAACGAGGCCCCCCGACTATGTCCATACCAACACCTTCCGGCACTTTTCCATAGACTTGCCCGCTAGCGGGTGCTGGTCTGACTGAACCTGGAGTCCCATCA
>JBCCSO010000407.1:0-4932 GCA_039199965.1 Chloroflexota bacterium
TCCACATTGGCTGGAGCTGCTGGGCTTTAAGCGCTTCAAGCGAGCGTAGAACCTGCCAAAAGCAATAGACTGGATCGTCTGGATGACGGTCTATTTTGTGCTGAGAGTGGTACCCTAAATCGGGCATTTTTGAACCACGCCACGAATCGTTGGTGGGCCTGAGATACGGGCGACAGCGCTTATCCAGTTCGGGGCTGTAGGCCTGTACCCAACGGTAGATCGTCGTGTGGTCAACCTTGACACCGCGTTCCAGCATCATTTCCTCTAGATCCCGATAGCTCAGGCTATAGCGTAGATACCACCGCACGTTCAGCAAGATCAAGTCTGATTGGAAATGACGCCACTTGAAAGGCTTTGAGGAAGTCATAAAATGCTGACAAGAGGCGCGACGGCACCTTAGACTTCCCTGCGATCGCAACGATCAGCATTATTTGCAACACAGCCGGAAAACACGGGAAAGAGGGAACACTAAGATGGTTTCCAGTCGATTATTCTAATTTTCCGATATTGTATTCAACTCAATCGGCAATCGCTATAAACGATGATTGAAATCCCCTGTCTAAATCATCAAAAGGAAAATACTTTGTGTATAGAAAAAATTAATATCGTCAATTACAAGTGTTTTAAAAACAAATTTTCAGTTTCTTTCAATCAGGGCATCAATATTATTGTTGGTGATAACGAAGCTGGTAAGTCAACTATCCTGGAAGCGATAAACTTGGCATTGACTGGAATTCTGCATGGCCGATATTTAAAGAACGAATTAAGCCAATACTTATTTAACTACGAAGTAACAACTACCTATCTGGATGCCTTGAGAAAAGGGGAGAATCCCCCCCTGCCAGAAATTGTGATTGAAGTTTATTTCGCTGAGGGGGAATTTCCACTCTTTGAAGGTAATGGCAATAGTGATAAGGCCAAAGGCTGTGGCGTTGTTTTCAAGATTGAGTTTGACAGCACATACCAAAGTGAATATGCGGCGCTAGTGGCTGGAGGTGGTGAAATTACCACTCTTCCAATTGAGTATTACAAGACCACCTGGAAATCCTTTGCCCGTGATTCAGTGACAGCAAGGAGTATTCCGATTAAGTCTGTACTGATTGACTCCACTTCTACTAAGTATCAAAATGGCTCAGATGTATATATTTCAAGGATTATCAGAAATGATCTTGAGGATAGTGAGCGAGTAAAGCTGTCCCAAGCCTATAGAAAGATGAAAGATACATTTATCGGTGATGCTTCTGTTCAGGCTATAAATGAAAAAATTAGTGGAAAAGCGAAAATTACCGATAAGGATTTGAGTATATCTGTTGACCTCTCTACCCAAAACTCTTGGGAAACAACGCTCATGACCTATCTTGATGAAGTGCCATTTCATCAGATCGGCAAAGGGGAACAGTGTATTGTCAAAACGAAGTTAGCTTTAGGACATGAGCGAAGCCAAGAAGCTAACTTGGTGTTACTAGAAGAGCCAGAAAACCACTTATCTCACAGTAAACTGAATCAATTAATAAAAGCTGTTACCAATAGTTGTGATGGAAAACAGGTTATCGTTTCAACGCATAGCAGCTATGTCGCCAATAAATTAGGGTTAGAAAACCTTATATTGCTTAGTAATAAGGCAGTCACTCGCTTATCTGAACTTTCAAAGGACACCTTCACATTCTTTAAGAAATTACCAGGTTATCAAACTCTACGCATGCTGCTTTGCAAAAAGGCTGTGCTTGTGGAAGGGGACTCCGATGAGTTGATTTTTCAACGAGCTTATATGGATACACATGATGGCCGATTGCCAATTGAGGATGGCATAGATGTAATTTCAGTTAAATTGACATTTAAACGATTTCTAGAAATCGCTACCAAGATAAATCATCCTGTTGCTGTCATCACTGACAATGATGGTGACTATAACAACAAAATCACAAAAAAATACGAAGCCTATGTTGACGAGGAATGCGTTGATATTTTCGCTGACGATCGAGAGGGACTGAAGACTCTTGAGCCACAATACGTAGACGCTAATAAAGGGGATTTAGCGAATTTATGTTCTGTAATTGGTAAAACTTACGATGCTTCTTCGGATACAGCTACAACAATATCGGATTATATGGAAAAGCATAAAACGACATGGGCATTGAAAATTTTTGAATCTAGTACCGTTTTTAAGTGTCCTGAATATATTAGCAATGCGGTGAATTGGTGTGATCAATAACAAGTTAATCATTGCTGCCGCTGGCTCAGGGAAAACTACTTTTCTTGTAAATAAGGCTCTTTCTGTTGTATTTGAAACTGTTTTAATCACAACTTTTACAGAGGCGAATGAACAGGAAATTAGGAATAGAATTATTGCACAAAAAGGTTATATGCCTCGAAATGTAGAAGTTCAGACCTGGTTTTCATTCCTTCTGCAACATGGTGTCCGTCCATATCAAAGTGCTTTAAATGATCAAATACATGAGCAGGATATAGGGTTTTATTTGACGAGCCAAAAGTCCGGAAAGAAAATTGACAAAAATGGCGATCCTATTCTTGCGAATGGGCACCCAATGTTTTGGGGTGAAGACAACTTTGAAAGACATTATTTCACTAGCGACCTTAAGATTTATTCTGACAAAATTTCTAAATTTGTATGTAAAACAGATAAAGCCTCAAAGGGCGAAGTTACTTCTCGCATATCCAGAATATATCAGCATATTTATATTGATGAAGTGCAGGATCTAGCCGGATATGATCTCGACGTTATCAAATTGCTTTTCAAGTCCAATGCATCTGTTTTGCTTGTCGGAGATCCTAGACAGGTCACCTATTTAACACATTTATCAGCGAAGTATAAGGAATACGCTGATGGAAAAATAAAGACATTTGTTGAAAAGAAGCTTGGTAAGAAAATTCAGTGCGAAACAGATGAGATCACACTAAATGTATCGCATAGAAATAATCAGATGATCTGTGACTATTCGGCGAAATTATATTCCGATCTTCCCGCACCAGTAGCCTGTCAATGTGATTGCTGCACAAGGGATGATGAACACCTTGGTGTGTTTATCATTAAGCCTTCGTATGTAGAGCAGTATCTTAAAGTTTATAACCCTGTTCAACTACGATGGAGTGCTGCATCAGATACACACCCTGATTATAAGGTTCAGAATTTTGGTGAATCAAAAGGAGCGACCATGGAGAGGGTGCTTATTTATCCAACGAAAGACATGAAGGAGTGGATCAAAAATAATTCTTCTACTTTATCGAATGAAGCTCGAGCAAAGCTCTACGTCGGGTTGACAAGGGCTCGGCTTAGCTCGACTGTTGTCTTGGATTACCAAGAAGGTGATAACTTTGATGGGATTGAAAATTTTACCTTTGATAGCCTAGATTAAGAATAACTGTTCTGAGCCATCAAATTATCCCAGTGTTCAACTAGTACAGAACCATTAGAAACCGTTCAAACAGATGCCTAAAGAGCTGGGGATGGTTCAAGTGCGGGTGACACTTTAGAGCGATCAGATCGTCACAATGCGTACCATCATTCCATCGCATTGTGTGATCGCCCTCATGAGTCCAGCCGTTTCTGTCGCCGCTAATCTATCCTCCACTACTCGTAAAGAAATCGGCATCGAAGTCCTCGCACGCACAGTCCCGATCACTCAATTGGCAAACAGGCATCACGTGAGCCGGAAGTTCGTCTACCAGCAAGGCGATAAAGCACAGCAAGCGCTGGATGAATCATTTGCACCGTCGAAAGGTGATGACGAAGTTCTGTTTCATCTGCCAGTAACTAAGAATTGGCTCTATCAGCTAATCCTAGGCTTGGTGCTGATTTGCCACAGTTCGTATCGCGGGGTAGTGGAAATATTTCGCGATCTCTTCGATACGTCAATCAGCATTGGCAGCGTTCATAACCGACTGCAAGCGACTACTGAAAAAGCGGTTGAACTCAATCAATCACAAGACCTCTCTGGGATTGCTGTCGGCTTGCACGATGAGATATTTCACGCAGACAAGCCAGTGCTGGTAGGCGTTGATGCTGCCTCCACCTACTGCTACTTGCTTGAAGGCGTCGAACGCCGTGACGAAGATACTTGGGGATACCATCTGCTAGATGTGATGGCACAAGGCTTCGACCCTGACTACACCATCGCTGATGGTGGCAGTGGACTGAGAGCTGGTCAGAAAGCGGCAATGCCAGCAGTGCCCTGCCACGGTGACGTGTTCCATATCCAGCAGCAGTTTGAGCAAGTTGCCAATAGTTTAACTCGTCGCGTTCAAGGGGCCGAAACACGGCTGACGACACAGGCTCAGAAAATGAGCAAGACCAGCCTAAAGGATATTGTTGAACAACGGCTGGTCATTCAACAGTTTCAATCAAAACAACAAGAGCAGGCACTTGTCTTTTTAGCGCAGGATGTGAAAACGCTCCTGGGCTGGTTCTCTCATGATGTGATGGCTTTAGCGGGTCCGCCGCTGGCAGTGCGTCAAGAACTCTTCGACTTTATTGTGAGCGAACTGAAACAGCGCGAGGATGAATGCTATCCCGCCATCCGAAAGCTCAGAAAGGCACTGCGTAACCAGCGCGATCAGCTACTTGCCTTTGCTGGTGTTCTCGATCAGAAACTGACAGACATTGCGGCAGCATTTGAGCTGCCACCTCAGGTGGTGCGAGATGTCTGCCTACTGCATCGAAAACACAAGACATCAAATGCCTACTGGAAACAGTGGAACCAGTTGCACAGTCAGCTATCTGGCAAGTTCTATGAGGTTATGAAGACAGTCAAGAAAGCACTTGAAGAAACGCCTAGAGCCAGCTCTATGGTGGAGAACCTCAACTCTCGGTTACGTAATTATTTCTTTCTGCGCCGCAGCCTGGGCGACAACTATCTCAGCCTACTTCGGTTTTTTCTCAATCACCGGCAGTTTATGCGGTCGCTGAAGCCAGAA
>JBCCSO010000408.1:0-4930 GCA_039199965.1 Chloroflexota bacterium
CAGCCGTGAAAGCGTGCAAAATACGCGTATCATGCGCCAGCTTGGCAAAACGGTGCGCAAACGAGTTTTGCGTGAACTTGGAAAACTGGCAAAAGATGAAGAAAAGTTCCCGGCTTTCTGGGAGCAGTTCGGCCGGTTCTTTAAAGAAGGATTGGGAATTGCGCGGGAAGATCGGGATGAGATCATGCCGATGCTCCACTTCACCACCTCAAAATCTGAAAGCAAACTAATTTCGCTCGACAGCTACATCGAGAACATGCCGGAAGCGCAGTCGGACATCTACTATGTTTTGGGTGACGACGCGAACTCTGTAGCCAACAGCCCCCACTTAGACCCGTTCAAATCGCGCGACATTGAGGTCTTGTTCTTCACCGATGCGTTTGATGCCTTTATGGCACCCAACCTGATGGAGTACAAGGAGAAGAATTTCAAGAACATTGATGATGGCAGCCTTGAAATGCCGGATATCGAGCCAAAAGAAGCAGATGAATCGGCCGATGACGACAGCCAATCTTTGAGCGATGATGAAATGAGCGGTGTGGTTGAAAAGTTCAAAGAAGTTCTGGGTGAAAAGGTAGAAGATGTGCGCATTTCAAAAGTGCTGCGCTCGAGTGCCGTTCGCTTGGTTTCACCTGAAGATGCGCCCAATAGTGCCATGAGTCGTCTTTATCGCTACGTCGAGCAAGATTACGAGATTCCGAAGCGCATTCTTGAGCTAAATCGTAAACATGCATTAATTAGCAATCTAGCCGGCATGCTCGAGGCGGACAAAGATAATCCGATGTTGGCCATCACAGTTGAGCAGGTGTTTGATACCGCTCTGCTTCAGGAGGGGTTGCACCCTAACCCGGCCGATATGGTGCCCCGCCTGCAGCAAATGATGGAGTTGGCAACTAAGACTAAGCAATAATCTTCCACAAGTTTCAATTTGAAAGGTCAAATCGAGTATTCGGTTTGGCCTTTTTTATTTCCACCGATTTGTAAGCGTATGGCCTGCAATCTTGTAGAATTGATTTCAAAGAAATTAAAACTCAAGAAATAAAGATAATTATGATTACGAAAATTCCTTTCGGCCGGACAGGACACCACAGCTCTCGCATAATATTTGGGGCATTTGCTGTTGCCTATTGTGACCAGAAAAAAGCAGACGAAATCTTAGAACTCCTACTTGAACACGGCGTCAACCACATCGATACTGCCCCAACCTACGGTGATTCTGAGCTGCGCGTGGGTGAATGGATGCGCCACTCGCGCGACAAATTCTTCTTAGCCACCAAAACGGGCGAGAGAAAACGAGGCGCAGCTTATGCAGAAATCCATGAATCTCTTGAGCGGCTGCAAACTAACCAAATCGATTTGATCCAGTTTCACAATTTGGTTGATCCGGAAGCGTGGGAAACAGCATTAGGCCCCGGTGGTGCACTTGAAGCAGCCCTCGAGGCCAAAGAGAAAGGTTATGTTCGCTTTATTGGTGTAACCGGGCACGGGCTGACGGTGGCCAATCGCCATTTGCAAAGTTTAGAACGTTTCCTGTTTGATTCGGTTTTACTCCCCTACAACTATGAATTTATGCACCAGAAAGAGCAGTATCCGGCCGACTTTGAAGCAATTTATAACTATTGCCAATCAAATGAGGTAGCAATCCAGACGATCAAGTCGGTCGCTCGGGGGCGATGGGGAACGCAAGAGCGCAATCGCAACACTTGGTATCAGCCTTTAGAAGAGCAATATCAGATTGATGCGGCCGTGGCTTTTGTCCTTAAGCGGCCGGGGATATTTCTTAATTCATCGGGTGATCCCGATATTTTGGCCCGCACGCTGGATGCGGCGAAGAGATTTTCAGCCGGAAAAAATTTTAAAGATGTTCTGGACACTCTCGCTCACATAGAGCTGAGTCCGCTATTTGAACAAAATGACAAGATTTAGCCAATTGGTTGAATTTGCTTCCCGGTCGAACTTTAGACAAATTAAACAGTGTAAAAAATCATATTGAGCACAACTCAATCCACAATCTAAATCAATAATGCCCTTTGTTTCTGTCAGCGACGCGAAAATTTATTACGAGCTTAAAGGTGCTGGAACGTGTTTGGTCTTCATCCACGGATTTAGCCTTAGCTCTAGAATGTGGAATAGGCAGGTAGAATATTTCTCCAATCATTTCCACACGTTGACCTACGATCTTCGAGGATTTGGCCAATCGAGCATCCCCAACAGTTCTTATTCTCACTCAGAAGACTTGGCCGCCTTGCTCGGTCAGATAAATATCAACGAAGCAGTCTTAGTAGGTTTATCAAGAGGCGGCCGAGTTGCTATAGATTTTGCACTTGCATATCCAGAAAAAACAAAGGGGTTGATTTTGGCCGACACAGCCCCTGTGGGTTTCTTTGCACAAAATAAAAGAACCTCAGAGTCAAGTTTCCTTTCGACCATTTTTCAGAAGCAAGGATTAAATGCAGCTTTGAGTGAATGGTTATCATCGCCGCTATTCAACTTTGACGGCCGAAATTTCGAATCGGTAGAAGAAACCAACCAAATTGTTCAAGATTACTCGGGATGGCATTGGCATAGTGAAGACCCATTGATTGAGTCTTCACCCTACGCAATCACGCAGTTAGGCAAAATCAAAACACCAACTTTGATTCTTGTTGGAGAAAATGACATTGAGCAATATCAGCAAGCTGCAGATTTAATGAAACAAGGCATCGAAAATTCTAAGAAAACAATTCTCAGGAATGCTGGACACATCAGCAATTTAGACCAGCCAGAAAAATTTAATCAGCATCTAGATCGGTTTCTAGAAAAGAGCTTCTAGGTTGGAAACCAAAATATTAGATGACTCGTTACTGCTACTTGAGCATGTTTTTCCGGCCGAATTCTGAGCAGATCATGCACTGACAGGGCAATTTCACGCGAGCAGGGCAATGCTCCCGCCCGAAAAAGATAATCTGTAAATGGAGTTCATTCCAGTTTTCCTCTGGAAAGAGTCGCTTTAAATCCTTCTCTGTTTGTGTCACGTTCTTTCCAGTCGAAAGCCCCCAACGGTAAGCCAGCCGATGAATATGGGTATCAACCGGAAAAGCGGGTACCCCAAACGCCTGCGCCATCACCACACTGGCTGTTTTATGGCCAACGCCCGGTAATGCCTCAAGCTCCTCAAACGTTTGTGGCACTTCACCCCCATGCTCGTTCAACAAGATGTGGGACAAATCCCAGATCGCTTGGCTTTTGCGCGGGGAGAGGCCGCACGGCCTGATTATCTCCTTGATCTCCTCCACGCTAAGTTTAACCATCTCTTGTGGGGTATCTGCCTTGGCAAACAATTCGGGCGTAGTTAGGTTTACCCGCTTGTCCGTACACTGGGCTGAAAGCAGGACGGCAATCAACAGTGTGTAGTCACTTGTGTGATCAAGAGGTACAGGTGGATTAGGATAAAGTTCTTCTAACATTCGGCCGATTTCAGCCACTTTTTCAGCTTTTCTCATCTAATATTTTTATGGTAAAGCTACATCAAAATAATTTATGAAGCTTCTAATGATCCTTAAACCAATTTTCTTCTTCAGAGAATAATATATAGTTGTAAGCTCCATCCTCACTGAAAAAGAGAATGGTACCTTTTTTAAAGTCCTGAATTGCGAAGTCAGTAGCATGTGATTCAATCTCCAATGGCTCGCCCAAGATATCTCTCATCTCTTCATACGTACTCCAATAATAGCCAAACCCACCTTTTAATTTGCTACTCAAGAAAAAGCCCCTTGGGACTTCATCACCTGATAAAATTTTAAGCGAGCCATCTCTTGAAAGAAGATAAATTTGATTTAAATCCTGTCTCCAGATCATCATCCCCCTTTCAAATGTTTGGAATGCACCCAATGGCCTCTTCTCTTCACTGATTGGGCATCCTAGCTTACTCGAGTATGCAGTATAGTAGGTTGTCCCCCAACGTGGCCCGGGTGGCAAGCATTCGATTGTATCTTCGGCAGTTGGGACGGTTTGATCATCTAAAGTGGTAATGATCGATTCTACAGTGGGCGTTTGTGAGTTTGGCAAATCAATAAAACCCCACAAAAAAAATATAACAATAGCGATCAGCAAGCCTGCTGCTAAGTAAGGAGAAAACCACTTTAATAACTCTTCAAATCTACGATTACGCTTAATAGTAGAAGATTCTTCTGAAAGAACATTGTCTTCTTTCTTATAAGAAACTTCTTCATAGCTTTGGTTCTCTATTTCCTCTTTTGCTTGCTTTGCAATTGCGTCCCACGGGACGTTTGGTCGATTTTCTTGACACCACAAAATTAAATCTTCAATGATGTCTCTTCGCATACAAGTCTCAAAAATCTCAATTACAGTTGCAAGTTTATTCTCCCTTTTAACGTTGTCGTAATCCAACCTTAAATCAAAACATAAGGTTTGAAGATCGACATCATCAAAGTATTTCTCTAAGGCCTTTCGTAGTTCAACTCTCCAATCTGTGCTGCGATTACCCTCACTCATTTTTCCTTCACTTAAACAATGATGCTTCTTTAAATTTTTTGACTATCCGTAATAATAAGCTTTTTTGCACCACTCAACAAATTAAATTTTGACGCAAAATTCTAGGCTGAATATAATGGGAGCAATGAAATTTCGAGAGTGCGGCTATGGTGTAATGGTAACATGCCACCTTCCCAAGGTGTTGTTACGGGTTCGAGTCCCGTTAGCCGCTCCTTTTTTGATTCTAGGCCCATAGGGCCTATTTTTTTGCCTAAATTTATTAGATGGTTGGTTGGTCAGGCGGTTGCTTGGTGATAACAATCGACTATCAGCATTCAACTATCAATTTATGTACTTAGAAAAGCTAAAAGCCGCCCAAGAAACAAATAATTCTTGGCTGTGCATCGGACTAGACCCACAGCCGGAAAAGCTCCCCATTCAGGCCACACACATGTGG
>JBCCSO010000409.1:0-4917 GCA_039199965.1 Chloroflexota bacterium
AGTTTGCCGTAGTCACTTCGGACATGAAGCCTTCAAGGTCCAATCCCCAAAGCGCCCAGCTTAAAAATAAAATGCTAACCAGAAGCCCAAGCCAAAATTTCCAATTTCTCAACATGTAATCGTTTTCTATGGGGTAGATGCGTAGTTAATGGGGGTTAAAGGCACTTTTGTAGAGCACTGCGCCTTTGTTTGTCCTTATTTTAGCGGTTGAAAATTCTAGGTTCAAAGAATACCGGACTAATTCACCATCTGCTTACGTCTGGTTTACTTGGTCATTAACATAAACTCGCGGAACCCGATAGTTGATGCTGGTTAGCACTTCATAGGGGATGGTGTTGGACCATTGTGCCAGATCTTCTACAGGTATTTTGTTCCCCAACTTATCCTCGCCCAACAGCGTAACCTCGTCACCATTGTATGCAGACTGCTCACCAATGTTAATCATTGTTTGATCCATACACACTCGGCCAACAACTGGAAACGCCTGTCCACGAATGAGAACACGTGCTTGGTTTGAAAGTGCGCGGAAATATCCGTCACCATACCCAACAGGGAGAGTCACAACGCGCACAGGAGTATCACTTTGCCATGTGGACCCATAACTAATCGGGTGACCGGGTTGGACAACTTTGAAATAAACCACCTGTGACGTCCAACGTATAGCAGGCTTAACGTGAACTGATCGATCCACTTCAGCTGAAGGATAAACTCCATATATCAAGATTCCCGGCCGGACCATATCAAACCAGCTATCTTCCAATTGCAGCACGCCGCCTGAATTTGCCATGTGCACCAAACGAGGTCTTTCAAGACCCAACTCATCATAAATGGCTAAAATATTTTTGAAGCGATCAAGCTGAGCATGCGAATAGGCCAAATCAGCTAAGTCCGCATTAGCAAAGTGCGTGTAAACCCCTTCGACATCACAGTTCAAACACATCAATGAGGCTTGGATCAGGTCTTTTGCATTGTAGTAGTGCACCCCTAGACGCTCCATTCCCGTATCAAAAATGAGGTGCACCCGGGCAACTCTCCCCTTCTGCTTCGCAATCTCGTTGACAATTTGAATTTTTTCGACGGATGGAGCAGTAATCGTTAAATCATATTCAAGATATTGGTCAACTTGTTCCTTCACCAGTCCACCAAAAACGAGTATAGGCGATGTAATACCTGCCTTTCGCAACTTCACCCCTTCTTCAAGATAAGCTACCGCAAAGTAAGGAGCATTCAATCGTTCAAAATGTTGAGCAACCGGAACAAGCCCGTGACCATAAGCGTTGGCTTTCAGCACCACCATGATTTTCCGGCTGCCAATGTGCTGCTGTATAGCCATATAGTTTCGCGACAACTGGTCTAAGTTAACCGTCACATGCGTCGGCCGAACGCCACTGGGTTCTAGATTCTGATTGATGTCTAACGATTGGTCCAACATATTTGTATTGTAACCTCAAGAACCTTAATTTGCTCTTGCTATTCATCAAAGGAATGAGGAAAATATGAGGTCGAAAAATTTATCGGGAGATTGATTTATTATGTTTGAAGTTGGTGGTACTTACGAAAACAGAAATGGCAAGTACGAGGTAGTTGAAATTAATGATGATCGAATGGTTGTCAAATATGAAGATGGCAGTGAGGCCAACTTAAAAATGGGGATCCAAGAGCGTATTTGGTTAAACATCGTGGCAGAAGTTGAAGCTGCAACCAGTCGCTCAAATAAAAAGAAGAAGGCGGCTGCGTCTAAAGTTAATCATTACATCAAATCTATCGAGTCAATCCCAGAGGCTTTGCTCACCCCGGCCGACATTCAAACGGCCGTTACCCCCTCAAGCCCCAAGAAAGCTCCCAAAATCTCCTCTGGTGACCGTTTCATTTATTACAGCGTTACCGAAAAAGGATTCTTTGCCGTGGCAACCATCACAGGTGATCCTAAAAATGCGAAAGGGTCTGACTATGCTGAGCTGAATTTTAATGAGAAGAAAATTCACATTTACCCAATCGACATCGATGCTCACGCAGGTTCTTACAAGAAAATGATCTACTCTGAAGCATTCGAGTTAGAAAGCCAGTCAGACTATCGCGATATTCTTGTTGAACCAGAGATGTATCTCAAAATCAACGAGGACGACTTCGAATTACTAGCAGAAGCCCTAACTGAATTTGTCGAAGGGGAAGATGACGCAGAAGAAGTTGAAGACGAAATCCAGGAAGAAGACGACTCCCTGATGATTGATGACGATGAAATCGTTGTCTAAATGATTCTAAACTACAGGATGGGGAGAGAAAACTCCTCATCCTTCGTTGTGTTTTTCTAAAAAGAGTACACAAAACCCAAAAAATTTTGTAAAGTAAGAATATGCAAGCTTACCTAATTGAACATTTCGCCAGTATGCCCCGCCGGGGCACTTAATTTTTCCCTCAAGTGTTCATTGCGGCTATAAGTCGCTGCCTACCTCCTTTTGCAATTAAATAACATAATTAATTATGGATACCGCTTGTGCTCAGACACGTATCCTTAATTTGAAGTAGAAATTCACTATGACTGAATATATTTTAGTTAATGTCGCTTGGCCATATGCCAACGCAGACATCCATCAGGGCAATGTGGTTGGTGCCTATTTACCAGCCGATATTTTTGCCCGATACCATCGCTTGAAGGGAAATCATGTGCTGATGGTTTCAGGCTCTGACAGTCACGGCACTCCTGTAACTGTTAAAGCTGATGAGCTCGGCAAAGAAGTGGCTGAAGTTTTCGAGTATTACCATGAGCGTTTCCTTGAGGTATTTTCAGGGCTAGGACTCAGCTATGATCTGTTCACCCATACCGATACTGAAAATCACCACAAAGTCAGCCGGGATATCTTTCTGAAGCTCAAAGAAAACGAATACCTGTACACCGAAGTCACTGAGCAAATGTACTCACCCTCAGCCAGCATGTTTTTGCCTGACCGTTATGTAGAAGGTGAATGCCCCAAATGCGGCTTCGAAAATGCCCGTGGTGACCAGTGTGACATGTGTAACACTTTGTTTATAAGCCCGGCCGAATTGATAAATCCTCGCAGTAAGATAGATGATTCCGCGCTAGAGCTGCGCGAAACAGAACACTTCTTCATCGATCTGCCTGCACTCGCTAGAGATGGCCTAGAGGATTGGATTCAAAATGAAGATAAAGCTCACTGGCGGCCACAGGTGCTTAACTTCACCAAAAACTGGATTCTGGATGAAGGTCTGATCGGCCGGGCTGTGACCCGCGACATGGACTGGGGTGTACAAATCCCAGTTGAAGGGTACGAAGGCAAGGTCTTCTACGTTTGGTTTGAGGCGGTCATCGGTTATCTATCAGCCAGCATTGAGTGGGCTAAAAACAGCGGCGATCCTGATGCTTGGAAAAGCTGGTGGTATGGCGACAACTCGCGCACTGTTTACTTTATTGGTAAAGACAATATCCCCTTTCACACCATCTTCTGGCCCGCACAGCTTTTGGGCGTGGGTGGCCTTTACGATGACGACCGCAAACTTAATTTGCCGTACGATGTTCCGGCCAATCAATTCATGAACATGGAAGGGCGCAAAATCAGCGGTAGCCAAAACTGGGGCGTGTGGATGATTGAAGCACTTGAACGGCATGATCCTGACCCGCTGCGCTACTACCTGACGGCCGTCATGCCTGAAAGCCGCGACAGCGACTGGACATGGGAAGGGTACGTCACCCGCAACAACAAAGAGCTGGTGGCAAACTGGGGCAACTTGGCCAACAGAACGCTCAAGATGATCGGCAAATACTTTGACAGCGTTGTACCCGATCCTGGTGAGCTAGATGAGCGCGATAAGACCCTGTTGGCGGCGATTGACGCTGGGTTTGAGTCAGTTGGGGGTTTTTATGACAAAACAGAGTTCCGCAACGCCCTAAATGAAGCGATGAGGCTCTCGACTCTGGTTAATCAGTATTTGGATGAGACGGCTCCGTGGAAATCAGCCAAAACCGATATGGCGCTAACGGCCAAATCCCTCTACACAGTACTGCAGGCAATTAGCGGTCTAAAAACGCTGTTTGCTCCCGTTCTACCTTTTACGGCCCAGTCTTTGCATGAGCTGCTGGGTGAAGAGGGTCAGCTGTTCGGCGAGCAAAAAGTGGTTGAGTACCAAGAAGAGTTGAACAGTCATAAAGGCATGACGTACGACGGTTCTAACGCAGTTGGCGCGTGGGAAAGATCTGACATTCCGGTCGGCCGACAGCTTCCCCCGGCAAAGCCACTGTTTAAGAAATTAGATACCAGTGTGATTGAAGAAGAGTTGGCGCGCTTAGGCAATTAATCTTTGAAGTTGACACTAAAAAAGAGCAGTTGTTCCCTTTCCGAGAACAACTGCTCTTTTCATTTAAAGATATTTTGTGTGACTACAGCTTGAGCTTATGCAGCGACCTGATCTAAACGTACCCAACCACGGCGCAGAGCGTACACGGCCGCCTGCGTACGGTCATCTACACGTAGCTTGCGCAAAATAGCAGTCATGTGATTCTTCACTGTCTGATGAGAGATACCTAGCTTATATGCAATTTCTTTGTTACTCAAGCCGCGCGTCACGTGCTCAAGAATTTCCATTTCGCGGGGGGATAGTGGAATGAATAGATCATCTGCGTCGTCTGAGGGATTGCCTGCAATACGGCCGACTTTTTCTTCGATCCAACGCATAACGTCTTCGTGGGTCATCGTCTTCTCACCCACTACATAGTAGCCGTCACGAACTGAATGAATCGTTTTTACAAGAGACTCGGGGGTGACGTCTTTTGGACAGTAAGCGGAAGCACCTGCGCGCAGTGCGTGGAAGACTTGCTCTGCGTCATCATACCCGGTAATCACAATCACCTTGGTTTCAGGCATAACTGATTTAATTTTGCGGGTCACCTGAAGACCATTGATA
>JBCCSO010000410.1:0-4911 GCA_039199965.1 Chloroflexota bacterium
GATTAATACTCCTTTTTAGCGATTAAATTGTGCAGGCGAAACTATCGACGCTATCAGAAGTATATTTCCCACTTTAAAAAAGGGTGGCAATCTGATCTATCTATGAGATTTTTATAGTCAGCGGAAACTGGTTAAGTAACTTAGCCTTTGGTAGACCTTTGTCTGAAGTAATTCACAATCAGCCAAACAACGGTCGCGAGGAAAAACAGCATCGTTCCAAAGCCAAAGAAAAGCTTCAACGTTGTGGTTATAGGTACAATTGACCCACCCACCAGATCTGGGAAACTGCTTGCGTTGAAGTAAAGCAGGGCATTTTCAAGCAGCTCTAGGACAAAAACCAAAGCGGGGAGCTGGCGAAAAGTGTGCATGTAGTGATCGGCCGGAAAGAGGCGACCGAGCGTAAATGTCAGCCCGATGGTCAGAGCCACGGCCGTAACGGCCGCGTTCACCACATCCCAAAGTTGAAATTGCTGGTATAAATCGCGGCCGGAATCACCCAAACTATCGAGCCAACTTGTCAGTTCATCCGGCTCGTAGTTAAAACGCTCTTCCGGTATGGTGTCCGGTGTCATCTCATTGATGGCTTGATAAGGGCCAAACGCAAAGAAGAGCGCCCCCGCTATTTGCCAAGCCAGAATGATGGCTAATACGCTCCAACCGTTTTGAATTTTGAACAGATTCATCATCAACACATTGTCTCAGAAAATGCTCAATTCCCCTAGGGTTGGCTGTAAGGCGATTTTGAACATGTATTTGGATGATTTTTTTGGTGAATCGCCTAAATCGGCCGTTTGAAAATGTAAAGCGACTTTGGAAACGCAGAATAACTGGCCATTGAATTGCTGTTACTAAACCAGTCTGTTGTTTGCATCAATTGCGTACCAATCATTTCCCACCCTTTGTTGCCTAGCTTCTGTAGCCCCTCATCTCTGGGAAACTCATCCCCATCAATATCAATTACCCAAACAATATCACCCATTTGCCAAGCGCGTTTATCTGTTTTGTCAGAAATTGCTTTGCACTCGCATGTTTTATATTCCCAGATATTTAATGACATACACTTTCCTCAAACTAACAGCAGGCCGGATCAATAGAAGGGCATTTTACTGATTGGGTATAGGCAAATCCATGATGAGGAAATTTTTTGAGCAGGTTCTATTGTACTGGTGGAAAGATATTACTCGGCAACAGTTTTTTCAAGTGTAGGCCACATTTGCAGCACATCTTTTAGGTTATCAAATTGACGGTCGTGTGCTTCGTTCCACTGGTTGATGAAATCTAAGGCCCCTTCAGGACTTTGGGAAATATGTTTACGGTAGATATCTCCGCCCATCATCGACATGCGAACTTTTACTTCCTGCACAGTATTAGCTACCACCATACTAATAGGAAAAATGCTGAAGTTAGATGAGTCGTTTAACTCTTGGCTCGTTTCTTTGGCTAAGACCATGTTTCCTAGCGCAAACTTTTTGACATCTCTAAAATCAAAAATCGCCCCTCTGAACTTGTCTTCATCAAACCAGTCTAGGCCCTCTAAAATCCAATTGTAGACCGCTGCGGTTTCATCTGAAGAGACGATATTGCGATATTTATATGAGACCAATCCGGTCTTGACATCGACAAAAGCGACTGCATTTTCTGTAATGAGCGGTGGAGGAGGTGGTGTTTCTGTTTTTACCATGCGGGTGTACCTGTTACATAAACTTCTATCCTCAAATATTACACCGTATCACTGTGATTACAATGTGAATTTTGACATAACCATATAGCCAATTAATCATGTTTTGGGGTGTTTTCTTGCTGTATGTTCCTCGCGGAAGCTTGTCCACTTCCTAAGGCGATCATCGAAACGCAGATTGTACCTATACCAATCCAGATTGCAGTGGCATAGCTCCCAGTTTGGTCAAACAGCCACCCGGCCGCCCACGGTAAAATCGCCGCGCCTACTCCATAAGATGCCCCAACAGTTCCGTTTATCGCTCCCAGTGTTTTGCCTGCAAAAATATCGGCCGTGGTTGCACTCACTAAGCTTGAGCGAGTTCCCTCCCCAATGCCTAGCAAGATAGCATACGGCCAGACCGTCCAACCCAAACCGAAATAGTTGGTGATTGTTAAAGCACCGATTAGAGCGATGCCGCCTAACACATAGGTTGGCACCCGGCCGATCCGGTCGCTGAGCATGCCTGCAAAAATAAAGGTGATGGCGGCCATGACGCCCGCAAAGCCAATTGCCTGCGCCCCCACTGAACGGCCGATGCCGCTATCAGCCATAATAGCAAACTGGTGGACCGTCATCATGCGCACCGGCGATATAGCCCCGATACCGGCCAAAATCATGAGCCAAAATGCAGGTGTGCGAATAGTTGTTTGGAAATCCCAGCGATCATCTTGTTCGCGGGTTTTAGGTTGATGGGGTGATTCTGCATCGATCTTGAGTCCAATGTCGGCCGGGCGGCGCACTGAAAATAATTGAACCGGAATAATCATCAGCAAGATCAGGATGGCTAAAAACACAATGGCGGTGCGCCAGTCATAGCGGCTGATCAATGCTTCGGCCGAAGGGGTGACAATAAACGCCCCTAGCCCCGTCCCCGCAAAAGCCAATCCGATAGCCGCCCCTAATCTCTGCTTAAACCAATCCCGAATAACGCTGGCGTGCATGCTTAGCCCCAGAATCGTAATGCCTAACCCCGCAATAACCCCGTAGGTAATGGCAAGCTGTCCTAAGGTTTGGATCTGACTGGATAGCAGTAAACCGCATCCCAACACGGCCGCCCCAATGGTAAATGTAGTGCGTGCCCCCCAGCGATCAAGCATCACGCCCGCGGCCGTCGATGTGGCCGCAAACACGATCATGGTTGTTGAGAAAATCAGCGAGGTATCAGCCCGGCTCCAGCCAAAATCATCGATTAACGCAACAAAAAAAACGGTAAACGATAGGCGAATCCCAAAGGCTGCGAATAAAATCATGCCGCTGACCGCCACTATTATCCATCCGTAGAAAAGTTTGGAAGATTTAAGTTTGTGTGCCAGCATTCAATAAAGTGGTTAGTTTTTGGTGGATCGTAGTTAGAATAGTTTTCACCAACATCAAAAGGAGAAAATATGTCAATTGAAAGACACAAAACAACCGAGCGTATGAGCGCGATTGTGAAGTATAACGGAGTTGTCTATTTGGCTGGACAAGTTGCGAGCGATGTTGAGGCGGATGTTCAAGAGCAGACCCGAACAACCTTGGCCAAAATCGATGGGTTGTTGGCTGAAGCTGGCAGCAGCCGTGAGCAAATTTTATCTGCCACGATTTATTTAAAGGACATTGGGGCTCATTTTGCTTTGATGAATGAGGTGTGGAATGCATGGGTTCCCACCGGCCATGCCCCCGCACGGGCGTGCGTTCAAGCCGCAATGGCTCGCGAAAGTATCTTGGTTGAAATTTCGATTGTAGCAGCCTATTAACTGGTGCGCTTCGCGCTGGTAATCAGTCCGCTTCGCTAGTCGGTAGATCAGTGTATAATCCAAGCGGCACTGACCTACCGACCTACTGGATACTGGCCTACTGTTTATCCTCCCAAAAATGCCCGCCGCACATCTGCATTTTCAAGCCAATAGACTCCACATTAACGTGATGTTGCTCATAACTGCCTATGCAAAACCTGCTTGTGTCAAGTATTTTTCAAAATACCGCTCTAAAAGATCAACCATTTCGGCCGGACTCTGCGAATCTACTTCCACCAATCGGTAACCATATTTAGGGACTTCCCGACGGTAATAATCGCCAATCAGTAAATCTCGTGAGAGTAAGTTATGAGCCGCTTTTTCGTGGTCGCTGACCTTTTATTTAAAACTTGGTTTCCCTCTTCTTTCAAACGATTCTCGCTTAAATTTTTCACTAGGTACGAGGAAAATGACCTGTTCATTCATTGAAATAAGCGGATGGATCAGTTCAGGCAGAAACCTGAAGCCCTCAGCAATAATCGGTTTGCTTGAATCAAACTGTGCAAAATCATCTAGAACAAGAGGGAAACGTAGTTTGGCTGCTCTCAAAAAGCGGCCGACTAGTTTCTCTGGTGTTTGTTGCACCCACCGTGCTTCTAAGCCTGAAGCGAGTGAATGGCGAATCTTTTCATCGGTCTGGGCAAGAATATCATGGTGCCCCACATCAAAGCGGTCATAGTGGTAAACCTGAAAATTGAGCCTTTCAGCCAAAGAAGCGGCCGCTGTTGTTTTACCGCAATCGGTTGCACCCCCTATCCACAAGACATGCGCATATTGATCTTTTTGTGTCATTTATTAACCTCCCAGTCGGCTGTAATTATTTCTTAAGATAGTCCTTCACGAACAAATAGGCACCTGTTTTGTTCTGACAAATGGCACCCTCAAGTGAATATATCACATGGCACTACAAACCTGATCCCGCTCCTCAAAACGTTATGAAAACCCATAAATTAGCCTCAATAAATGAGCTTTTCCCGTTTAGGGTATTGTGGAAAAGGCAACTCTGTTGTATCATTACAACAATATTTTTGTTGCAAAATGCGCCTCATTTTAAGGAACGGAAATAAACGGTACCCAAAACCAACACTGGCCGTTTCTTTTTAAACCGACAATTCAACGCCTGAATTTGATGTAATCGTCGGTCCTCAACAGGAAAAATCACATGAATCGGGAAGCAACTTCACCAATTTCAATTAAAGGGATTCGAGATGGATTGCTGGTCACGCTTGACCCTAGGCAAGACTATGAAGTGCTGTATTCCCAATTAACAGAAGAGATTCGCCATCGTGGTGAGTTCCTGCGCAACTCAAGAATTGCCATTGATGTGGGCGGCCGGATTGTTCATACGCACCAAATTTCTGACATCCAAGAACTGTTTGCCAACAGCGGCATTGTGCTGTGGGCTGTTTTGTCCCA
>JBCCSO010000411.1:0-4909 GCA_039199965.1 Chloroflexota bacterium
AAGCCGTAGGCGTAGCTTCATTCCCAACAATGGCTACGCTGGCAGCCGAGGGCAAATTGGCAGAAATGCGCCAGATTCTGACCGGAGCATTGCGCTCAATCCTGTTTTTGGGCTTGCCGATGACAGTTGGTGTCATCCTGCTACAGCGGCCGATTGTGACAATTCTGCTCGAAAGAGGGGCGTTCACTCCTGACGACACGACATTGGTCGCCACCACCCTCTTTTTCTACGCGCTTGCCATCTTGCCATTGGCCGGGTTGGAGGTAATTGCACGAGCATTTTATTCATTACAAGACACATGGACACCGGTAATAGCAGCCGTCGTGCAAATTGTGATGATGATCGGGCTAAGCCTGCTGTTTGCTTACCAGCTCTTTCCCAGCTTTGGTCTTGAACCGGCCGGAGGTATTGCGCTTGGCTTCTCACTCTCAAACTGGCTAGAGGTTGGTGTGTTACTCTGGCTCTTGCGTCGAAAAATCGGCCGCTTGGGTGGCAGAGATATGATAGATGGAGCATGGCGTATGGGAGTTGCAGCGGCCGTGATGATTCCGGCCGCTTGGTTGATTTTGAGCTTCATGGGTCAGTCATCGCCTTGGCTGCTTATTCCTTTGGTAGGAGCGGTAGGGGCTGGCGTTTATTTTGGCATGAGCCAAATTTTGGCGATCCGTGAGCTGTCCCGCTTTACCAGTATGGTAGCGGCACGTTTGGGTAGAGGATAAGGATCGTGTTATCCAGACGCTGCTTTGTTTGGATCTGCTGCCTGCTAAGCGCCCTTCTACTTGGGTGCATAGAGCTAGCGTCACCACCACCAGCCCCTGATTTCCCAACAGTTCCAGCAAGTCAGTTCCTAACGATGGGGATCGAGCCAAATTTAGCCAGCTTACAATCGATCATTCAAGATAGGTCAGATTTGACAGAAAATCTGGCCGTTATAATCAATGGAAGCCCGTCAGATTTAATCAATCAAGTCAGGTCAGGTGAATTGGATGCGGCATTTGTCTATCAAAAACCGGCCGACAGTAATCTGTGGACGCTGCCGGTTGCGCTTGACAGCGTCTCAATTTTGGCCCATCCAGACGTGAACGTGCAGGGCGTCACCCGGCCGGAACTTCAGCAAATTTTTAGCGGTTCGGTTAGTACGTGGCAGTCTTTTACAGGCCAAGACCAAGCGATCAGCGTGTTTGTGCTTGACTCTGATTCTGGCATTAATCACCTATTCAACGCACGCGTGATGGAGAACAGACCATTTGGGGTTTCGGCCGTGATTGTGCCAAACTCAGACGCGATGATCAGCGCTGTCGATCAGACACCAGCAAGCATCGGGTTTTTGCCTGCGTCGCTTCTAAATGATTCAACTAATCTTGCCCAACTCCCCATAGATGGGGTGTTCCCGCAGTTCAATACGGTGCGCAATCAAACGTACCCGCTGACGATACCGGTGTATTTAGTAGCAGCACAAGAGCCACAAGGGGAGTTACGAGCGTTGGCAGCGTGGCTGCAGTCGGCCGAGGGCCAGCAGGCGCTATCAGTTAATTTTGTGCAATTAGGTACAAACTAACCAAACCCTTGAGGAAATCAGATGGAAAATCTCCCAAGCAGTCCAATACCCACCGTTTCAACCGGAACCATTAAGAGGCATGCATACTTTGAATCAGCCTATGTGACTGCGCGCCACGTCGATGTTTGGCTTCCAAATAACTACTCAATCAGCAAAAAATATGCGGTCCTGTACATGCATGACGGACAAATGCTGTTTGACCCAACCACGACATGGAACAAACAGGCTTGGGGGGTGGCTGAGATTGTGGGGGGCTTAATAGAGCAAGGTGATATTAGGGATTGCGTTGTGGTCGGTATCTGGAATTCAGACAGCGGCCGACATGCAGACTATTTTCCCAAAAAGCCCTTCGACGGTCTTCCAGAAGCATTTCGCAATGACTTAATTGATCGAGCAATACAAGGGGATAACGCGGTCTTGTTTGCCAAAAATATTCAATCGGATAATTACCTGAAGTTCATGGTTGAAGAGCTTAAGCCTTTTATTGACCAAACTTACTCAACCTTTTCAAACGCTGAAAACACCTTTGTAGCAGGCTCAAGCATGGGCGGGCTCATTTCGATGTATGCAATCTGCGAGCACCCAGATATTTTTGGCGGCGCAGGGTGCCTGTCTACACACTGGATCGGCATGATGGCCGGAGAAGATAATCCAATTCCAGATGCGTTTGTGAATTACTTAAAAGCAAATCTCCCTACCCCCTTGAACCATCGAATTTATTTTGATTACGGGACTGAAACGCTTGATGCGTTTTACGAACCCCATCAAATAAAAGTTGATCAAGTGATGGCAAGCAACGGGTTTAGTGGCTCGAATTGGCAAACTCACAAGTTTGAGGGGGCCAATCATTCTGAGGATGCTTGGAGAGAGCGGCTACATGTTCCGCTTACTTTTCTTATGCACTCATAAAATTGACTTTTAGTCACCAAACTGCCAACAATTTTCGAGGAGCTAAGACAAATTCTGAAGAAAGATTGCCAAATCAGGTTAGCCCAACGGCCGTGTTCAGTGCACGGCCAATGGAGCATTATGATCGGTTAAAGCAATTCGAAATTGAGTTTATTGAACAGCCAATTCAGTTTGGAACCCGAACATTGTGTTGTCATTCGCCAAATTTTCTGTAGGGATTTCTTGAATTACATCCCAATGCTCGACAACTTTTCCATTTTCCACGCGGAATAAATCATAGAATACGTGCCCTTTTCCATGCCATTCTCCTTCGCTAATCGAAAGTACAAAATTGCCTTCTGCCATCACTTTGTGCAGCGTATGGTATTGGAACATATCGTTATGCGCAGCCAGCAGCTGAAATGCCTCCTGAACCCCATTCAAGCCATCCCTTATTTGTGGGTTGTGCTGATGATAGGTCTCAGAGCTAATGTACTCCGTTATTTTTCCGGGGTCTTTGCCAAACAAAACGTCTTCTAGTAATTTCAAAACCAACGCTTTGTTATCTTCTGTAGCATGCAAATCTGTAATTTCAGTCGGGCCGTCAATCAAGGTCCGGCCGGAAGCATTAGGCGGGGTGTTGGGCATCATTGCATCCCAATGTTCTGCAATTTTTCCTTGTTCATCAAAGCGCAGAATGTCGAATGAAACCATTTCGTCGGCTCCAAAGGGTGCCGCTCCTTTCCAAATGTGATGGAGCACAACAAAATTCCCATCCTCCAAAATTCGCACCGCTTGGGCCGAAGTACCATGCTCTTTCAATACGGGAAAAAGCCCAATGAAAGGCTCTAAACCCGTCGGAAGAAAAGGATTGTGTTGAATATAGTCTGAATTTGCCAGCTCTCTGACTTTATCTGCATTCTGTGCTGTAACTGCATGCACAAAAGCCACTGCTTTCTCTTTTTTCATTTGATTTTCCTTGTTTTATAATCAGTTCTAATCGACAAACATTACATAAGCTTATTTTCGTACCGCACGGTATTATAATCAGCAAAACAGTGGCTTGTCAAATTTAAATACCACCCGGTACGAAAATATGGAATCTGACTCAAACAAGAGCTCAAAAACAAAAGCATCAAGAGGGCGGCCTAAAACAATTGATCGTAACCAGACGATTACTGTCGCCATGCAAGCATATTGGCAAGAGGACGTTGACACGGTTTCACTCAATGAAATTTGTAGGCGAGCCGCGGTATCTAAACCAAGCCTCTATCGGGAATTTGGAAATGAGGATGGGCTTATGAAGGCGGTTCTAGAAGCATATCAGACACAGGTGCTCACCCCGATATACCAAATGATTGCGGCCGATAGACCCTTTCAAGAAACGCTCAACAATCTCATTGAGGTTGTGACTTCTGTAAGCGACGATCCAGAAACACCAAAAGGGTGTTATTTGGTAAAACTGCGGGAATCTTATGCCAAAGTGGGTGAGGCAACACAGGGACAAGCAGATCTAGCAAAGGAAGAAGCTTTGTCCGTATACGAAGATTGGGTAGATCGGGCAAAGGCAAACGGTGAATTCTCTATAGATATGCCTTCACGATTTGCAGCTATTTATATAGACGCTCAGCTTAATAATGCTTTCTCACTAATTGCACGAGATGAACCAAACCAAGAAGTAAAGGAAATATTGACATTGGCATTTTCTATGTTTGGTTGAGACTTAATTTCAACGATCACATTGCCACAGCTCCGCTTCTGACACGCTGTGAGCGAACCAAGACCTCAAACAATCCCATCAAAACGATGGTTTGAAGCAAAATAAACGGTGGAATCGCTTCAAGAGAAAACTGCTCAGCCAAAACCCCGGCCGTTGATGGCAAAACAGCAATGCCTACCCCGGCCGCACCCACAACGTAACCAATGGCGTTTGATGCATGTTCTTCCCCTACAAAACGGGGCATGAGTGAGATGAGCGTGGCGAAAATAGGAGCCTGTGCCACACCTGATAGCGCCAATGCCAGCAAACCCAATCCCATTTGGTTCGGGAACATGAGAAGCACAACAGATGCGGCCGTTAGCGCACAGCATCCACGTAGCCACGTTTTGCGCGGCAGCCAAGGAGAGATTACCCCAAATAGAAAGCGGCCGGCCGTAAACGTCCCCCAATAAATACTGACCCAAAAACGTGCGTTTTCTTCAGCCAATCCGCGTGACTCCGTAAACAAGGTAAAAGCCCACTGTCCAATCGATACCTCAATTCCACCATATACAAAGAAGAATAAGATAGCAACCCAAACAACCGGCTGGCGCAGCGTTTCTACCCCCCGTACAGATGATTCTTCGCTCGTGTCTTTGGGCTCTTCCTCATCGTCTCCTTGCTCATCTCCTGCCATGGGATTAAAGACAAACATCACTATAAAAAGCAGCATGATGACGCCAGCAAAAACAGCCGCACTCCCC
>JBCCSO010000412.1:0-4898 GCA_039199965.1 Chloroflexota bacterium
AAACTTGATCAGCATGAGCGATGGCTCAATTGAAATGACGGGGCGCAGCGGCGCGACGATCATGGTTACCACTGAAAAGCTTCAAGCGAACATGGACGCAGAGGAACACTTGGATTCTGTGTTTGAAAATGTTTTTGAAGGCAATGAATTCTTTGATGACCCGCAGCGTCAACCGCATCCTGAAGAGAAAACCGGCTTTTTGATGGATGAGATGATGACAATCAGCGATGATGTTTCGCTGAGAGTGTGGGCCGTTGTGACTGTTCAGGGTGACACCGATGTGTCGTTTATGGCTATCGCTGACCCAGACGAATGGGAAGCAAGTTTTGGCAGCATTGTTGAGGCGGTATATGCATCGCTCGATATTAAAGTAGATGATGCGGCCGCTCCGACCGGTTTCACAACGATCACGGATAATGAAGATGTGATCAGCGTATCGGTTCCGGCCGGATGGGACGACATTGACGGCCGGTTCTACACCACAGACGAAGGTGATTTTGACGGATACGGTTTAGACGCAGCCCCAGACCTAGACAGCTTGTACAGCGGATGGTCGGTTCCGGGTGTGACCATCTACGCCATTAAGAATGATGATTACAGTACAACCGCTTATCTCGATTACTTTGATTTGAGCGACCAGTGTGAGTTTGCCGGCCGTGAAAAACTTTCTGAAAGCGGTCTGCGCGGCCACTTTGATCTGTGGAGCAGCTGCGGCCGGAGCAATGCGCTTTACGTCAGTGTAGCAGCGGTTTCAGAAGACAACGCATTTATCGCTGTACAGATCACCGTAGTCGAAGAAGCTGACTTAGATGCTTTGGAGGTCATCCTTGACAGCCTAACGGTTGAGATTCCATAGTTGACGTAGATTTTAGGGAATCTTACAAGGATCTACCATTTTTGATTGGAACGATGTCATGACATCGTTCCAATTCTTTTATCTTGATCTAAGCTGCCTAACCTGTAAGCAATCTGCCTTCGTGGTTACAGACTGTTATTGAATGATAACTGCGTACATTGTTTTATTGTCTACATCCTCGACTTCAGGCGTCATGTTTGGTCCTAAAATAACTTCTCCAGCCGGATAGTCCCGGCAGTAGATGTGAAGGGTGGTCGTGAAATCACCACTAGGCGGGCTAAATTTGAGCGCAGTGGCACCTCCATCTTGTATCATAAAGGCATCGAGCCAATTAGGCCGCTCATCTACTTCAAATCGCCGATCATACCCGATACAAACAGCCGCTGCTCGACTAATATTAAATTTTAACTCAAAAATGTCCTCTTCTTTTGAGCCTTGCCGCTTATCACCATTGGCTGTGATAATGTAAGACGCACCTTCCAAAGATTCCGGGACTTCAACAAAAAAGAAGTTTCTATCAGTGTAAACCGTGGAATTTAATTGTAATGGGGTATCGGCAGGTTGATAGCTGTTGCCTGTATTGCTAGTAATGTCAAAAATTCCCAAGGGATCAATGGTATTGTCATCCCTCCCAAGTAACCATCCGCCTGCCAGGAGAATAATTGCAACTGCTGCGGCACCCAACCAAAAATAGGAAGAGTTTTCAGGTTGGCTTTTTACCGATTCGGCCGCTTCAATAGAAAATAGTTTTTTGTGCTCAGACTTACTCAGCGGCCGATATTCCCAAATGTCAACCGCAACAGTTTCCCAGACTTCAGCAAACAGATTTGGTTGATCTTTTAGGTCAAGCATGTCCAAAAAATATCGTATAAAAGAGTCTCTTTTTTCTGGTTGGGGATAGGTCCGGCCATTTTCCCATTCGCTAACTGTTTCACGCCGCACGTCAAAAAATTGAGCCACCTCGGCTTGCGCCAATCCCTTTTTTCGCCTTAGCTCAGATAAAATTGCAAGTACCTGCTGCTGATTTTTTCTTTTTTTGCTTGCGTCCATCCCTGTTACAACTCCTTTTATATGCCTGCTTTGCTTAAACTTATCAGAGTGTGCGCCCATGTACGCCACTGATTTCCCAAATGTACGCCAGTGTATATTGTGACTTTAGCACTATTTCAGGAATATTCAAAGGCAAGCAATTTAGCTTATTTACATCAATCAGCTCTTCTAAATCGTCAATTTGAGTAAATAATTTCATAACTAATTGGGCGAGTTGAGCATACGTAAAAGGAATACATAAAAATGAAAAAATTTGTGGGTCGCAAGATATGGGCCATTGGCTTTACAGCTTTCGTATTATTTTCTCTGTTCTTTATTGGAACCAGCCAAGACAGTGCTTCCAATTCATTTCAAGCATTGCTGGCTCCTGCATTTGTGAGCAGCGCTAGTGCAGCCCCGGCAAATGAAGTCTTAGTAAAAATTCAGGACGAAGCAGGGATGTCAGCCTACTTTAAATCCTCTAGTCCCGTTTCGATTAGCTCTGTTAAAAGTGAGTTTGAGACGATTGAAATTGAAACTAATGACTATATTTTGGGGACCGTTCGTATTAGTGGCTACCCTGAAGACCATGCCCCGCACGTTTATGTTCACAAAGATGGCTGGTTTATGGCTTACTATTTTGCAGATGACCCCTCTGGCAAAATTATAGATTGGAAAGCATATACGGCTTCGGATGATACAGTTATTTCAACCAAGCTTGAAAATATTCTTGTTTCCGTAGCAGGAGCTGCAGGTGTAGGATTGAATGAGATTGTTCATTACGATTTTCGATATCCAAATGCTACCACAATGATGTTTATTGTTGAGCGGAGTGAGGGGACAGGGAACAATTACTTCACATTAAATATTCCGTCTAGTTTTGGTGTCGCTGAACGGAGCTATTCAACTTCAATAGGTTCTACTTGGGCTGGAGCAGGTCAAGTGCGTTTGAACGGGGTAACGCTTGTCCAGTATTCTACTGGAAATCACTTTGATATTATTTCAGCCTCACAATTAGCACCCAACACGGATCATACGTTCTCAATAAGTGGAGGTGAGACAAGTAACGTTGCTGGCCTAATTTTAATTTATACGGAGTAATTATGAAGCGTTTAACCCTAATTTGCAGTGGTGTGCTTCTCTTGTTAGTAGCAACTCGCGCCGTTTCTGTCCGCTCTAGTGCAACCATCTCTGTTCAAAATGCGGATAATTTTGCAACTAAGCAAATTGCGCTCCCTAATCCTCTTTCAAGTTTGGTTAGCAGCATTGCAGACCGGATTGTGCATCAGTTTAGTGACTTTAAGCATGAAATGTTGCTGGCGGCCCCACCGGCCCCATTTAGCGGTTACTTAAACAACATTGGAGAGCGAATTGTGAAACAGTACGCTGATGATGAGCGGAAATTGACAATAGCGGCCGTTCCCGCGCCACTTGATAGCTATCTTGGGAGAATTCCAGACCGTGTGGTCATGCTTTATGTAGATCAAAGCCGGTCTTTATCGCTGGGCTATCCCAAAGAGTTACTAGGGGATAAAACCCCACCAGCTCCGCCAGCAGAACCGCCAATCGCTTCGCCATCAGAAAATTCGATCACAATTAGCTGGACCACGGATGAGTTCACTACATTTGTTATCGAAATTGGCACAAGTTCAGGCGTATATACGATTGAGGTGACAGGTTCAGAATTTGGGAAGACGCATCAAGTTACTATTGAAGAATTGCCAACGGCAGAGACTTATTACTATCAGATTGTAAGCTCAGATTTAAGCGGTAATCGGTCTACTAGCCCGGAATATACAATAGAGGCAGAGTCACTGAACTCATTGCCAGTGATCTATTTGCCCTTGATTACTCGTTAGAAACAGATTGAAATATGCTGTCAGATTCTCTGAGTCTGACAGCTTCTAATGCGGCTTGTTATAATTTTGTCCATGAAACAATCCGCATTTAGTGAAAAATTTTCGGCCGATTTAGGCGTTATCCAACTAATGGATGACTTGGGGAAATATGTAGGCAAACCGGGCTACATCATGCTTGGCGGTGGAAATCCCGCTCGTATTTCAGAGATAGAAGCCTACTTCCAACAGGCAACAGCCAATCTTCTAGAAGACGAAGAGCGCTTCAAGAGCGTGATCGGCCAGTACAGCGGGCCGGGGGGCGAAGGGGTATTTCGAGAGGCTCTGGCAGAGTTTTTACACACGCACTTTGGCTGGCAAATCACGGCCGACAACATTGCTTTAACCAACGGTGGGGCAACGACGTTTTTCTACTTGCTCAATATGTTTTCGGGCACTTATCCAGACGGTAGCCAGAAGAAAGTTCTGTTTCCGCTGGCGCCTGAGTACATCGGTTACAAAGATGCGGGTTTAGAACCAGATATTTTTAAAGCATACCGGCCGGAGATTGAGCTGCTTGAAGATAATCTATTCAAGTACCACGTTGACTTTGCCAATTTAGAAGTCGGTGATGATATCGGGGCGATTTGCGTGTCGCGGCCGACCAATCCCACCGGCAACGTGCTGGACTCTGATGAGATGGCTCAGCTCAGCCAGTTAGCCCGCGAGCGCGACATCCCGCTGATTGTTGACAATGCCTATGGGCTGCCGTTTCCCAACATCATTTTTTCAGACGAAACGCCAACGTGGGAACCGCACATGATCATGTGTATGAGCCTTTCAAAGCTGGGTTTGCCCGGCCTGCGCACGGGGATTGTGATAGCACAAGCAGATATCGTACGTCGGTTGGCCAGCATGAACGCCGTTGTTAGCTTGGCACCGGGCTCTTGGGGACCGGCATTGGCCCTAGAGGCGGTTAAATCGGGCGATATTCTGCGTTTAAGCAACGATATTATCCGGCCGACCTATGAAACGAAAGTGTGGCAAACGATCGGCTTTTTGCGTGAGGCACTGGACGGGCTGGATTATCACATACACAAACCGGAGGGGGCGATTTTTGTCTGGCTCTGGTTCCCCGGCCTGCCGGTCACGAGCCAAGTCCTTTATGAAAAATTGCG
>JBCCSO010000413.1:0-4881 GCA_039199965.1 Chloroflexota bacterium
CCTGATAAATACTGCTGACGATACTTCAACCCGTTCGGGAGTGAAAACTGGCTGGGACGCTGACTGGGAGGAGCATCAGCCATACCAATTTCCAAACGTTCAGGCGGCCACGTCTGCACTGACTCAGCGTCTCCATTAACCATCTTATAGCCTAGAACGGCCGAAATGCAGGCCAATAGGAATAAAAACATTCGAAATTTTTGTGTTGTGGCACTTATAGGTTTACGTTTCATCCTGTCCTCTATGAATATCCAAATTTTTCCGGTCATTAGACTATCCCGTTCGGAAACAATCGAAAGTAAACCAGATTATCAATCTAAAGATAAGCTCATAAACATGACTTATTTCTAATTCGATTCCTGTAAATATTTAGCCTGCAAAGAAAAAACCAACAGAGGAAATGTTAAAATCCACGTTCAGAATTTTCTGACTTTTCAGGATTGTATTCCCCATCTGAAAAGATTTGTGACTATCTATTGCATAAAACCTCGCCTAAACTGTTAGTCATAAAATCCCCTAAACTATGAAATTAACTCAAAAAAATATCTTTTTATTTTGGCTTCCGCTGTTTGCAAGCTGGATAATGATGACGGTTGAAGGTCCCATCACCAGCGCAACCATCAGCCGCCTTCCAAACAAAATTGAAATGTTGGCCGCTTACGGCGTCGTCATTAGTCTATCGGTTTTCATTGAATCACCAATCATCAACCTACTGGCGACATCAACAGCCTTGGTAAAAGACCAAGAAGCATATCGGCTGGGTCGTCGATTCACGATATTTTGGATTGCGCCACTAACAGTTCTAACATTTGCGATTGGGTTTATTCCGGCCGTGTTTGACTTCGTAGTTCCCGGGATATTGGGGGTCCCGGCCGATATTGCACAATGGGTTCAGCCCGGCATGCAGATCATGCTGTTTTTCACCGCCTGTATTGGCTGGCGCAGATTCCATCAGGGGGTACTCATTAACCTTGATCAAGGGAAATACATTGCCCAAGGCACTGGCCTACGTCTCATCATCATGATTTTTATCATCATCGCGATGGTTGCATTTACAGACCTTCCTGGTATTCATGTAGGCACCATCAGCCTCATGGCCGGTATCGTCGCAGAGATGTTTTTTATTTCTTACCAAACCCGTCGGCACGTTCAAGAGCTACCGCCTAAAAGCACAGAAAAGCCACTAACCATGAATAAGTTATTCTGGTTTCACCTCCCTTTGGCAGGCACATCGCTCATGATTTTGATTGTGCAACCCATTGTTTCGGCCGCGCTCGCCCGTATGGCTAATCCAACAGAATCATTGGCCGCATGGCCCGTTGTATTCCAAATGCTTCTCGTGTTTAGAGCGCCTGCCCTATCACTACCCGAAGTCGTCATTGCCAAAACAGACGGGGTGGGCTCATGGCTTCCGCTACGAACCTTCGCCAGAAATATGACCGTATTTATGCTGGCATTTACGGCTATTTTCATTTTCACGCCGCTCAGCACATTTTATTTCGTCAATGTACAAGACTTAGACAGTTCACTCGTCACTATGATCCAAGCCGCTATTCCGTGGCTGCTGCTCTTCCCAGCTTTGTGGGTAGTGAACGCTTGGCTGCGCGGCCTCTTGATTCGGTTCCAAGCCACAGGGGCGGTTAATGGCAGCATGGCGGTGAATTTGGTTGTAACCCTGATTGTCTTAGCTGCGGGTATCTATACAGGCGCGGCCGGGCTCACGACAGCGTCCATCGCCATGGTAGTAGCAGCGGCCGGGGAAACCATTTTTCAAGCGTGGCGACTGGGCATCGTCATTGACGGTGGGTATGAACTGCTGGCAGGCCGTGTTTAACAAATGGTTGATAGGATGACGGAATGATGAGATGATACTCCCCTCAACTTTCATCTCATCAACTATCAAAACATATGGCTCATATTCGACAACTTCCCCTAGGACCTATGCAAACCAACTGCTACATTCTTGCTTGCCAAGAAACAAAAAAGGCGGCCGTCATTGACCCATCTTGGGATGGCAAAGCCATTTCTCAATTTATTTTGGATGACGAGCTTGAGCTGGTAAGCATCTTGCTGACCCATGCCCACTTTGATCATGTTGGGGGATTAGGTGAATTAAAGGATGAGTTCCCGGATATTCCAATTTTCATCCATCCGGACGGGGTTGCAATGCTCGAGATGGCCCAGCGGCAAGCTCAATTGTTTGGCATGAACTTTCCACCTGCCCCTCCGGCCGATAAGATGCTGGCAGCCGGTGACAAACTTGAAATTGGGGATTTAACCTTAGACACACTATACACCCCCGGCCATGCGCCGGGTCATGTCAGCTTTCATCTGCCTAGCCACCAAGTGATTTTTAGCGGCGATGTGCTTTTTCAAGGGAGCATCGGCCGGACCGATTTACCGGGAGCTGACCATGCTACACTCATGCAAGTCATTGAAGAGCAACTTATGCCGCTGACGGATGACACACAAGTGCTGTCTGGGCATGGACCGGTCACAACCATCGGCCGGGAACGGCTCAACAATCCCTTTTTGCAATAATATAATAATCTACTCGGCTGCCTACACCTCTGGTTCCCGCCATTATGGGTCGCTGGCCGGATCACTTTGACCTAAAATTTGCCTATAGTTTGATGCACCAAAAGCACGTTTTGGATTCTTCCAGAACAATGAAAACACCAATAAGGAATGCATCATGTTCAAACGTCTTAATTCAATCCAGTGGAAACTGACCCTTTCTCATTTTTTAGTTAGTAGCGTACTTGCTGTCATATTTTTATTCAGTCTATTGCAAACGGCAAATGATTTGAGCCAATCAGATATGCTTCCCAGACTTCGCGCAACCTTGTATGAATCATTTGTTTATGATTCAAATGGAGAAATCGAAATTGAGTCTATTTTTGAGACAGCTGGCATATCGGTATTTTGCGTTGAACCCCTCAGCAGGAGTGGCTATACATTTGATACAAATGAAAATAACTCAGCAATAAATGAGTGTCGCCTCCGGTATCGATCAATTGGAATTCCGACTAGAGAAACAGGCTTTGTCATGTATCGTGGCATTATATCTGTATCGATTTGGGATTCTGAAAACAATCTAATCCATGTAACACCCAGCAATCTTGAAACTGAAATTTCTGAGCTCAGTGGCCCACAAAAAGAGGTATTAGATTGGGCGCTTCATGACTCGCTCAGACCTCATACCAATTTTGTTGCATCTGGTGGAATCCCTAAAATTTCTTCATTTCACACAGACCCAAGTTCAAGAATCAAGACCGAAGCTGTCCCTCTGCTAAACAATGATAAAACAGAAGTTTTAGGTGCTGTTTTGGTTCAAACTGGCCCTCCCGGATTCTTCTACATTGACCCTACTTTCTATTTGGTTTCGCTAGGCGTTTTATTGGGTTGTTTGCTATTCGCATTCTTAGGCTCATTTTTAATTTCACGAAATCTGCGAAAGCGAATTAGCTCTCTTCAGAGCTATACCTCTACATGGTCTGATGGTAACTTGTCTGTCAGGGCAGAAGATAGCTCAACGGATGAAATCGGCCGATTAGCGGCCGATTTAAACCAAATGGCAAGCCAGCTTGAAGAACTGATCGATGCAAAGTCGCTTTTAGCCAGCGTTGAAACCCGGCAACAATTGGCGCGGGATTTACATGATGCGGCCAAGCAACAATTATTTGCGGCCAACATGCAACTTAGCGCTGTCAACAGCCTTATCGAAACAGAGCCGCAAAAGGCACGTACCCATCTAGACAACGCCTCTGATTTAACCAAGCAGGCCCAGCAAGAGCTATCGGCCGTCATCGACCAGCTACGGCCCATCCAGCTTCGTGACAGCACATTTTTGGCGGCAGTTAAACAGCTAATCGGCGAAACACAAAAACACCAGCCAATAAATATTCAGCTAGACGCAAACATTACAGCGCCATTCACCGAAACTGCTGAAGAAGATCTGTTTCGAGTTCTACAAGAGGCCCTCAACAATATCATTAAGCACAGCCACGCAACACAAGTGACACTCGTGCTTGATCACACCGCTTCACATACACAACTAGTTGTTCAGGACAATGGTAAAGGATTTGACCCATCTAACCAATCTAGCGGATTTGGCTTAAAGTCTATGGAGGATCGTGTGCGCCAGCTGGGCGGCAGTTTTGACATTCAAAGCGGTGACAATGGAACTAAGATCACGATTGAAATAAGCGAAGGAAAGACGCATCATGGATAAAATTTCAGTTATGCTGGTCGATGACCACTCGATTGTGCGAAACGGCATCAAAGCGGTGCTTGACTTGCAGCCAGAAATTGACGTTGTTGCCGAAGCGGCCGATGGGCTTGAAGCCATATCCCAAATTCCGCAATCTGCACCAGATGTTGTGCTGATGGATTTGATCATGCCCAATATGGATGGCATCGATGCTACTCGCCAAATTAAAAAGCTAAGCCCAACCACCCATGTCATTATGCTCACCTCTTTTCATGATGATGATCACATTTTCCCAGCTATCAAAGCGGGTGCTCTTTCTTATTTACTCAAAGATGTAGATGCAAAGGGGCTGATAACAGCTATCAAACAAGCGGCCGTAGGTGAAGCTACACTGCATCCGCGCATCGCCTCAAGGGTTGTGGCTGAGCTAAGCGGCCGAAACTCAGAAGAACCCAATATCTTTGCAGAATTAAGCGAAAGAGAGTTCGAAGTCTTGGAACAAATTGCCAACGGTAAGAGCAATGCAGAGATTGCTGAAACGCTCGTAATTAGTCACAAAACGGTTAAACGACATGTCAGCAATATTTTGAGCAAGCTCCACTTGGCAGATCGCACCCAAGCGGCTGTCATGGCATGGCGTAAGGGTGTCGTGCGAAAGTAACTGCTAC
>JBCCSO010000414.1:0-4880 GCA_039199965.1 Chloroflexota bacterium
TCTGGGATAAAGCACAAATCGTGACTTTCCCGGAAAACTATCTTGGGCCACTAACTGCGGGTTTTCACTCAGGTATGGCCTAACATAGAACAAACGGTGTTCTACCCCCAACAAAACCTGAAGATTTAAACTAAATTTAAGGTGGCACCTACATTTGTGCCCCAATATTTAAACTTGAAAATTGAAAATTTAATCTCTATTTAAAACAAAGCGGAGCTGAAATCAATATCCTTGGGTGTGTTCATGCGTGCGTTGATTTGCATCACTCCCATTGAGGATTACAGCCTCTCCCAATCATAGCCCTCAAGTCTCCTTTGCAATGAATCAATCGAATATTGCGGTCTACATGACCTAAATGGTCTCTTTAACTTTCCTAATCTACACAAACGGAAGAGGTTGTTTCGTGTTCGTATGGTGACTCGTCATGCACCCTGTGCCCCATTTTGCGTTGTTCCAGCCGTATTCTGCCATGCTGCGGACAGACACGCTTGGAATAAGAACATTCAAAATGGAACACCCCGATTGAGATTCATCACATTACCTCTAAGCCAAAACCCTTTTTGATCAACAGACATGCCGCTTTGTCATTTGTAGATCAATTCAAATAGGAGAATCATGTTTCTGAAAACCTATCAAAAGCCCCTTGGAATTATCTTATCATTTATTGTAATCGCCATTATTTCATCCGTTGCGTATGCCCAAACAACAGACGAGGAAAACCCGATTTTTGGGGCCGCTATCGAGCAAATTGAAGCGGCCGGTGAATATAGCTTTGTCGCCCAGATCGAACAGACGATGATTCCTCGGCCGATCCCGATTAATGTTGGGAAGGCCGAAGAACGGATCGACTCGGTGATGAGTGGTCAAGTTGTCCTGCCTGACTTCGCCCAGATTAACCTGCAATTTGAGTCGGGCGGTAATCTGCCGCCGATCACTATCGAGCAAGACGGGTCGGCCGTCTACTTGATAGAAGGGGAGGAACGGACTCAAATTGAAAATCCTCTCAGCGTTTCCCCAACAACAGATTTCCTCGCCTACGTTGAATCAGCAGACAATGTGCGCCAGATCGAAAACCCAGATCAACCCCATTTGACCGTCTATCAATTTGATATCAACGGTCAAGCCTTTGGGGAAGCGTTGGCGAAGAGCCTGCGGGAACAGCTGCCGCCCGAACAAAAAGGGGTGCCGATTAATATTCCTGACCAAATCGCCAACATGAGCGGTCAAGGTGAACTTTGGCTCGACGGAGACGGCTATCCTCAGCGGCAGATTCTCGAAATCTTTTCACCAGAAGCCAGCGAAACATTTGATGCACAGTCTCGCATCGTCATCGACTATGCCTATGAGACCCAGCTAGCAGGGGTGGACCTCCCTACGGCCGATAACCTAGCGCAAGTGAATCCCGCATTTGTAGCGCACGATACTGCACCTGACGGCAGCGTGTCGGCGGCCACGGCCGAGGACAAGGTGGCCCACGCGCTTGGCTTTGGCACATTGGCGCTGGTGCTGCTTGGGTTAGCCCTCTTGATCATTTTGGCAGCTGTTGTTTTCAATCATTTGCGCTGGGTCCGCGTGGCAATACCAATCGGTTTGGTGATTGTGATGCTGGGTGCCCCCATTTTGCAGCCGATCGCCTACGCGCATGCGGCAGATAAGCATCGAACAGCAGCAGATCTACCATCTTTAACGGAAGCACTTGGGATTGAGGCAGCCAGAGATCACGCAGAGGCAGAGGCGGAGGCCGCTGCTTCGGCCGATGCTGCCCCAGATCAGGTTGAGGCACAGCCAGCATCTCTTCAAGCCCAAGCGGCCGCCAATAACCCAAACGCCTGCGGCACCGGTAGCACCACGGCTGATACCGACCTTGATGGGACCAGTGACTTTGTTGAAAAATGCTTAGGCACCAATCCATTTAGCATCGATACAGATTTAGACGGCATTACAGATACCCTTGAAATCAATGGATTTGTTTTCACTGACACACAAAACATCACCCACACCATCTACACCAATCCGCTGGAGCTGGATTCAAACAGCGACGGTCTGGACGACTTTATCGAATCGCCTTCACCCATCGGTCTGGCCCCATCAATCGATCCTGATGGGGACAACCTTCCAAATCATTGGGACCCGGACAATGATGGAGACGGCGTCAACGATGATGTGGATATAGACCCCTTCACAAAATCAGATTATCAGCCCAATTTTTCGATTAGAACCGGACTCAACGGCAGCAATTACGACGGCTTTCAGTATATCGAGTTCCAAGTGCAGCCACAGGATCAATCAAGATTCCAATTGCTCACAACCGAATTAGACTGGCCTTATGATGACGAAGGCACCATTCAAGCCCGAAACGCTGCGCGTCAGGACGAAATCACATTCGCCCCGATGCTCAAAATTGAGACAAACGTGGTGCCAGACGTGTTTCGGCGTGCGTATGGGGTGACGTTGATTCAACAAGGGGGGAAAGACTACATGTATGTTGATCTAGCCCCCGTCTCTGAAAACGGTCAGATTACCGCATTTTACGGTAAGGTTGCCTATAGGCAATCTGACCTCAATGATATTAACTGGTCAAAGGTGGAGCTGGTTTGGACCGCCTTTATGAAGCATTCACCTGCTAGTGATCCCAGCAACACAGGATATTTAACCATCCCAGTTGCTGAATATATAGAGCCAAGCTTTCGCTTTGCCGGATTGGAGGTGAGCAAAAGCTCTACTACAAAATATGCGGTCATCGGGACGCCCAATGCTCAAACTGACCATCGCCAGCTGGTCAATCTCGTGGCTGGATTAGAAGGCTCATTCTTGAGTAGCTTCTCTTCCGATTTTGACACAATCGTCAACCGCCTAAGCACCCCAACTACCTCAATTACAGATACGTGGGGGGTACCGGTCAGCGAAATTGCAGTTGGATTGCCCACTGTTCAGCCCGCCCACGAAGACTTGGCACTGTTAGCACCCTTAGATACCAACTCAACCATTACCCAATTTTTAGCAACCAATAGGTATGACACCGCCCAATCAGCCTCACTTATCATGGCTATTGAGGGCTTGTCCGGCACTGACGGACTAGATGGGGAAGCGGTAATCAGCGGCAACACATTCACCTTTAACTTAGCTCAAATACCGCTCTATACCACCAGAACCATGACGTTGTCCCACTATGAACATAATGGAACCCGGTGGACAGATGAAGATGAGCTAGCCGCTCTTAACCGACTTGTTGCCAACTATCCCGGCGACCCGGCAGCAGCGGTGACAACACTCCAACAATCCTACCCTGAAATTACGGAATATGAGCTCGCCACAATGTTGCTTGCCTTCTACATGTTATGGATCAATGGGAGGTCAGCCACGGTGAGCGTGGATGGGGTTGACATTATTGGGGAAGCTGAGACCGCTCAAGAGCTGCAAAATCGCGTCGGGTTACCGGCCATCACAGATACCCTTGTGTATCTTATCGAAGCCTATAACATGGGTGATCCGCTCGGTTCAGTTATATGGAAAGATTTCCAAACCTACTCCCAATTTATAGACGATCCGGTTAGCACGAAGGGGGGTGCCGTTACTTCCTTATCCGCTTTTACCTTAATACTGGTGTTAAAGATCTCCTTGATGACATTCCAGGCTGCAAAAGGGAAACTAACCATCGGCTTTAGGTCGACAAAATTAATCGGCACCGCCTTTTCCAAGATTTCAAATTGGCTTTTAGGCGCTAAATATTATGCCTCTTACCAAGGAGTCACAGTTGGAGCAATCAAACCCGGCTTGTTGGGCTTGGGACTAGCAAAGACAACAGCAAGAATTGCCAAATATGCCAAACTTATTGGGAAGATTGCCAGAGTTGCATCTGCGGCGGCTGCCGCCGTCTCGATTACTACAGCGTGGGTCACTTACGCCAACTTTAGCAGTCCGTATGAGTATGAGCGGCAATATGCAGCCGTCTATGCCGGTGTTGCAACGTTTCTCGCCATCGTCTACTTTGTCCTCGCGCTTACCGGTATCGGAACGCTCTTGGTCGCCATATTCACGCTAATCGATATCATCGGATGGATTGCCTCAAGCGCATCAAAATATGAGCCGGTTGAAAGCGTAATTACGACGGCATTTGCCAAGCTCATTCTTGATGTAGACGCTTTAACCAAACCTTATGATACCTCTTATGTGGGGCTTGATGGACTCGTTGACGGAAATGGGTATACCGTAGCGGGCAGTACGCTAACGCTCATAGATCGTTTCTTTGGTACGGTCCAAGGCTATAGAAACCACTATGATAGCAACGGTCAACACCCGTATCTGAACAGCAGTGACATCTACAGTATCTTTGAGGCGCGGGCCGCAAATAATATCACGGTGGTTCCGGGGCATGACGCCACAAATCGCTCGGATCGCTGTGAAATTGTTAACGCCCTCAAAATCTGTGCAAACAACCTTTGGGCTGATTTTACATTTGCCAATGACGGCCTAAATCAGCAGGTCGAAGTCTTCTATAGGATTACGGCCGTGACTCAATATAGTCAGAGGTCGCTGGCTGGTCTAATAAACAAAACCAAAACAAACACCTTGAACCTGCCAGAGGAACTGGAAGGGGAGAGCTGGAGCTGGTTGCCCATTAAAGTTGATGTGTTGCCCAATACCTTAAACGGGCTGCTCACATGGCCGGCGGTAACCAACCATGATGATGATGGTGACGACATTAGCGATACCATTGAAAACGGACTGACCGGCGTGGCTATTGGGGACAGAATCTCCGTCTATATCAGCAGCCACGCCGGTCAGTCCGTTTTCAATGGTGTCGCTAATGTCGTCACCATCATCATCATGGTTGGTTACCGCCGGCCATGTGAGCAGCCCGTTTAAGGTATTGGGCAACA
>JBCCSO010000415.1:0-4873 GCA_039199965.1 Chloroflexota bacterium
AACTATAATTGATTCATGATGTACCGCTTAAAACATGTTTTGCTGACCCTGAGCCTTTCCACTATAGCGCTGACTTTACTCAGCATGTCGCTTAGCAGTCAACCGCTGTTTGCACAATCGGCTCCGGGGCAGCCCGATGATGCTGTCATTGGCCCACTGCTTCAGGAGGAAATGTCAGAAAACAGTGGGGATGCAAATTATGTTTATCAGTTCATTATCACCCTAAAAGACCAAGTGGAGTTTGACTATAGCCGCTTGCCTGAAGACGCAGACACCCGCCGTGCAGAAATAGTGCGATCGTTAAAGCAGCGGGCAACTGAGAGCCAGCGGGTGGTGATCGACGATCTTGACGATTTAAGCCAACGATCTCAGATTCAATCGTATCAGTCGTTCTGGATTTTTAATGGAATGGCGGCAGAGGGAACGGCCGATGCGATTAGGACACTTTCCAAACATCCGCATATTGAAAGCATCAAGCTGGACAAGCAAATTGAGCCAATTCGGCCGGTTGAGGATTTATCGCTTTTTGCCGGTGAAGCGACTACTCAAACATGGGGCACAAATTACATAAAAGCACCGCAGGTATGGCATGGATTGGGCATTACTGGCACTGGAGTAACAGTTGCCATCATGGATTCCGGCGTCGATTTTACTCATCCTCTCCTCAGTCAGAACTATCGTGGTCGAAACCCAGATGGGAGCTTTCAACACAAAGGAAACTGGTTCCATCCGGCTCATGTTACGGAAACAATTCCTGTTGACTATATTGGCCACGGGACTCACGTTGCAGGGACAGCTGTTGGCAGCAACGGGATAGGTGTAGCTCCGGGTGCTGAATGGATTGCGGTAGCACTTGCTGACAACAGTGGCGCGTGGTTCGACAGTTATATTCATAGTGCGTTTGAATGGCTGTTAGCACCAAACGGAGATCCATCTCTGGCGCCAGACATTGTTAATGGTTCTTGGGGAGGTTACGGTGGCATAGAAACGTTTGTAAATGACATGGAATTACTCAAACAATCAGGGATTATCCCAGTATTCTCTGCTGGTAATTCTGGACCATTTACGCAAACTCTAGGAGCCCCAGCAAGTTACACCAACACAGTTTCTGTAGCCTCTATTTCCCCAAATGGAAAGACATCTTGGTACTCATCCAGAGGGCCGTCACTTTTACATGACAATGTATCGCCCATTATTGGTGCACCGGGAGGATTTGTCTACTCAGCAATGCCCGGCAATAGTTTTGCAACACTTTCTGGGACTTCTATGGCGGCCCCACATGTCTCTGGCAGTTTAGCTCTGCTTCTCTCCCATAACATGTCACTCAAAAACAATGATTTAATCCTATCCATACTTAAAGAATCTGCAATTCCATTCGAGCAAAATCATCCAAATGTTAGTAGCGGTTACGGCCGCCTTGATTCTGTTGAGTTGATAGAAGATTTCGTGGAAGGACTTACAAATTTTAGCGGAATTGTGCAAAGTAACGGAGACCCCGTACCAAATGAGCCGATCACGATTACCAGTCAAACAGGCAGTTTTACTACTGAAACTGATGTTAACGGGCAGTACAGCGTGCGCCTAAGAGCAGGCAAATACAATATTGAAGCAAATATCTTTGGGTTTGAATCTTACGATAGTGGCCCTGTTTCAATTACTGGAAACAGAACGGTGCTAAATGTTAGCCTCAGCAGACAACCGGCCGGCATTTTTACAGGGAAGGTTGTTGATGGTACGAGCAACAATCCCATTTCCAAATCAAAAGTAACGATTATCCCCGGAAATATTGAGGTGTTTACGGACAACGATGGCGAATTTGAAACTGAACTACCAGCTGGGAGCTATGAAGCAAATGTAATACGAACTGGGTATGAAATAGGAAGTACCTCTATACAAATTAGCGAAGGTCAAACAACAGTCCAAAGCTACTCCCTCCCCCCTGCTTCTTCGATCTTATTGATAGATGCGGGAAGTTGGAATTTCCGAAGTCGCGAGCAATATTATGAAGAGTCATTCATCCAAATGGGAACTGGATGGGATACATATAAAATAGAAAATCCGATATTTGGGCTGCCAGACGCCGAAACACTCAGCAATTACGATGTTGTTATTTGGTCAGATCCACGCTACTCACCAGGATATATTGGTGCCTCAACATTAATTTCTGATTATGCCAGTGCAGGTGGAAACATGCTCGTTTCAGGCAATAATATTGCCCGAATTGATTCAAACCATCCCATTTACGGTTACTGGATGTCTCATGTCGCATTCGCTAGGCCAAAGAGCCAGATAACTGTGACAAAACCCCTATTTGGAGCAGAAGATACAACCCTTTCAGCGTTCAGAGGGGAGCTAAATGGGAATGATTCCTCAGATGATCAACAATATATCACCGTAATTGATCCACTCTATCCAAACAGAGCAGAAAGTATCATAAACCATGGAGAATTACCTACTGACGGCCGAAGTGTTGGGATAAAAGCAGGACATTGCGAAAATTACAACATCATTTATCTCGGTTTTGAAGTATCAGGAGTTCAAGGTAAAAATGATCGAGCAGAACTGTTAGCCGGTGCGCTGGATTGGTTAGAACGGCCACTGGTTGAAACGGACGTAAAGTGGATTAACAGTGATGTCGATATGCCAGTTATTTCAGGAGAAAGCTACGGCTACGATGTAACAGTCTACAATCGAAGCGAAACCATGACCCGAACGTTCGATATCAATTCAACCGGTGATTGGTCCACCTCGATTTTAACACCCAACCTCACAATTGGTCCCTGTCAGGCAGCCCGCACAACTGTGACTGTGACCGTACCAGCAGGCTTAGCACAGTCAACGAAAAATCAAACTCAATTCACTGTACAGGACACAGGTGAACCTAGTGCAAATGATGTCTTCATAATTGATCAGAAGACTCCATCATCTATTTTACTGGTAGAGGATTACCGCTGGTATAACCAAAACGATGTGTACAAAGCTTCTTTAGATGATCTAGGAGTTTCGTACGATGTTTGGACATTTGAGAACATGAGCAAAGCTAGTCCATCAATCAGCTTGCTAAGTGAGTATGATTACGTCGTATGGTACACTGCATATGATTGGTTTGAACCCATAAAGCAAGATGAAATTTCTTTGCTTGAACAGTACTTACTGAATGGTGGTCGACTATTCCTCAATAGTCAGGACTTCAATTACTATCACTCAAACACCTATTTAGCTCACAATTATTTCGGGCTAGATGGATTTGCAGAATCGATTACTGCAACTATAGCTTTCGGGAACGGTCTACTAAGTTTGGGAGGACGTGGCAAAAAAGACATAAATTTGTCTTTCTCAGAATACAGCAATCATTCAGATGCCCTATTTGTAGATCCAAGCAGCGCCGCTGCCCCCCTTCTCTGGCACGATCGCGGCGTTGGTGGAGTTGGCAATGCGGGCCAGGGCCAAGATGAAAATTGGAGAGCCGTATTCTGGAGTATTCCGTTCGAAACCCTTGAAACTCAAAGCCACAGTCAAGTCATGGCAAACACGCTGGGCTGGCTAACAGATTTGGGCGAGTCAACCATATCTGCAGAGAACGAATTTCTATTGCCCGGACAAACCCAATCGTTCACAATCACGCTAAGCAACCGCACAAACGGCATCACCCAAACCGCCACAATCTCAAATCCACTGCCCGCCAGTCTGATCTTGATCGAGAGTTCTTTACCAGATGAAGCAAATTGGTCCGCGGCCGATCAGACCATCACTTGGCAGGGTGTCCTAGCTCCCGGTGAAACGCGGCACATTCAATATCAGGCTGTTGTTCAGGGGAGCGGGAACGTTTTAAATCAGCTGTTTATCCGGTCTGATGCTGAAAAGTTTGGGTTCCAAAGGGGCACAATCATTCAGGTCGGAGGAGCAAACTACAGCGAAAGCCGATCATCGGCCGAATTTTCTCCTCCGCTGCTTGACGGCCGTCGGGTAACTGTTTCCGTATCGATCATGAACAATGGAGATGCAGCTGGACAAAATATCACGGCCACCACATATATCCCGGATGAATTTAACTATCTAACCGACACGCTGAGCACAATATCCGGAAGCGCCGTTTATAGCCGCAGCCGTATCATCTGGACGGGTGATTTAACCCCCAACCAAACAGTAACCGTTACGGCCGTTTACACCACCCCATACTTTTATTTAGATGACTGGGTGCAGTCTAATCTCACCGTCGCAGACGATGAAGAAGCGCGCTGGATCAAACATGACACCCGATTTTTCGAAGCGATAAAAAATTGGCTGCCAGTCCTAAATCGATCCAGATAGAGAGATTTCCCCTACTGAACACATTCTCAAATTTATGCGCAGCGGGCGTTGTGCAGCTATAATTCAGCCTACCGGTTGCGTGGTCAGCTGAAGCGATTGGTGTGCCAAAATTACCTATCGACAGCGACCAACGCATATCTTTTATCCCTATTTTAAAAACCCAAATTCAAAACTTTGTCGGCCGCAGAGTCTAATGCAGTCAGTTATTTAGCGGCGTACTGTAAGAGTCATCGGCCGACAGTCGTCTCTTTCGCAAACCTAAAAAGGAGAAAAACATGCAAATAGCAGGAAATACATTTGTTGTCACTGGCGGCAGCTCAGGACTAGGCTCAGGCGTCGTGCGCAAATTCGCAGCCATGGGTGCAAACATCGTCATCATGGACGTTAACGAAGAGTGGGGCAATACGCTTGCACATGAGCTGGGTGACAGCGTTATTTTTCACAAAACAGATGTAACCAGTGAGGCAGATGTACAAGCCGCGGTGGATGCGGCCGTTGACACATTTGGCGCGCTGCACGGTGCGGTAAACTGTGCCGGAATCGCTATCGGTGAGCGGGTTCT
>JBCCSO010000416.1:0-4863 GCA_039199965.1 Chloroflexota bacterium
ACGCTGTGTGTTGGTGGCGGCATGGGTATTGCCACGATTGTTGAACGCGTCTAGGGAGTATGAAGTTTAAAGTAAAAAGCATGAAGTGAAGCGTGCCTACAACCGCTACACACTTAATACTTCTTACTTTCTATTAGAAAAAGATGGCTATTAATTACGAACAAGATTCCGACGGCATTGTCACCCTCACCATCGACATGCCGGATCGTTCAGCCAACGTGCTGAACCAAGTTTTTTATGATGCATTTGTCCCTGCAGTTGAAAAGGCCGCGGCCGACGACAGCGTCACCGGGCTGATTTTTGTCTCTGGCAAACCAAAGATTTGGGTCGCCGGAGCAGACATCGATACCTCGTTTACCAGCGATGATCCCAAAAGCTTTTTTGATGGCAGTCAGCAACTCAAAGCTCACTTCCGCAAGCTCGAGACAATCGGCAAGCCGGTTGTAGCGGCCCTCAACGGCACCGCCTTAGGTGGTGGGATGGAGCTCGCCTTAAGCTGTCACCATCGTATAGCGATAGACAGCGATAAAATTAAGTTTGGCTTCCCAGAAGTTAGTTTGGGCTTGCTCCCCGGTGCAGGTGGAGTAGCGCGCACCCCGCGTTTGGCCGGAATGCAAAAAGGGCTTGAGTGGCTGAGCCAAAACAAAAAGTACACCCCGAAACAGGCTCTAGCTGATGGGATGATTCACGCCATCGCGGCCGACATGGAAAACATGATGGCGCAGGCGAAAGCATGGATCAAAGAGAATCCAAAAGCTCAAGCGCCGTGGGATGCGGTCAAACGGTACAAAATTCCGGGTGGTGGGCCAACCAATCCAAAAATCGCCCAGATGTTGGCCGTTGTGCCAGCCATCGTGCGCAAAGAAACGAAAGGTAACTACCCTGCCCCAGTAGCGATCATGAGCGCCATGGTCGAAGGGACGCAGGTTGATTTTGACACCGCGAGCCGGATCGAGAGCCGCTACTTTGCAGAACTCGCGGCCGGGCAGGTGAGCAAAAACATGATCAACGCCTTCTGGACCCAAATGAACCAGATCAAAAAAGGTGCTAGTCGGCCGCAAAACGTGCCGCCTCAACCGACCAAAAAGGTTGGCGTGTTAGGCTCCGGCATGATGGGGCATGGCATCGCCTACGTTTCAGCGATGGCCGGAATGGATGTGGTCATGACCGACGCGACCCAAGAAGGGGCCGATGCTGGTCTGGAGAAGATCGGTGCGATCATGGCGAAACGGGTCAAGCGTAAGCGAATGACCCAAGAGAAGATGGACGGCCTAATGGCGAAAATCAACGCTACGGCCGACTATTCTCAGCTCGAAGGGTGCGATCTGATCATCGAAGCGGTATTTGAAAACCGTGAACTCAAAGCTAAAGTGACAAAAATGGCGGAAGAGGCGATGGATCAAAGCGGCGTCTTTGCCAGCAATACCTCGACCCTACCGATTACCGGCTTGGCAGAAGCTAGCGCACGGCCGGAGAAATTTGTCGGTCTGCACTTCTTCTCTCCCGTAGACAAAATGCAGTTGGTTGAAATCATCACCGGCGATAAAACGGATGATGAGACGCTGGCCAAAGCGTTCGACTACGTGCTTGCCATCCGCAAAATCCCGATTGTGGTCAACGATAGCCGCGGCTTTTATACCTCGCGCGTCTTTGGCACATGGGCCAGCGAAGGGATGGCGATGCTGGCTGAAGGGCAACATCCGGCCGCCATTGAGATGGCTGGGCTCCAAGCCGGGATGCCGGTTGGCCCATTGGCCGTCATGGACGAGGTTTCGCTCAGCCTGAGCGCCCACGTGCGGGCTCAAACCAAAGCGGACCTCGAAGCGGAAGGGAATGTGTACAAAGCCCATCCGGCAGAAATGGTCATGGACAAGATGATTGAGCTGGGCCGATCCGGCCGGGCTGGGGGCGGTGGTTTCTATGACTACGACGGCCGGAACAAACAGCTCTGGTCTGGCTTGGCTGACACCTTTATGGACGGTCAAGACCAGCTTTCGCTAGAAGAGATGATTGACCGGATTACCTTTATCCAGTCGATTGAAACAGCTCGCTGTGTAGAAGAGGGCGTGCTCGAAAGTACGGCCGATGCCAATTTAGGCTCGATCTTTGGCTGGGGATATGCCCCGTTTAATGGTGGGACGCTCCAGTTTATCAACGCATATGGTGTGGATAAGTTTGTGGCACGGTCAAATGAGCTAGCTGAAACCTATGGTGATCGGTTTAACCCGCCGCAGATTTTGATGGACATGGCAGAGAAGGGCGAAACGTTCTAACATAAGATGAGCTTTAATGAACAAAAGGTAGGCTAATTAAACTTTAGCCTACCTTTTTTGTTTTTAGGAAATTACAAAAAAGCGCATGCTGCCGGACGAAGGATTGTCCAAAGCAACCTCTTATGCACAAAGGATCCGTTACATGAAAAACTCTTTCAGCAATTCATTCTTTAGTAAGCCAAACTTTGTATACTTTAGCATATGGTTGATCTTGCTATCTGTATCTTTGTCAGCAATTGCCACGTCCGCTACAGCAAAGCAAGTTGAACAAAAACCCGCTGTTAACCTAAATCAATCAGCTCAAACCATTGGTAATAATCCTGTTGATGGATCGTTTACAGATGCGCACAATCCCAGCATTTTTATCAACGAGGAAGACACATTTACAAATTCAACGGGTGCCGCGATCAACATCAGGGCCAAGGATTTTAATTTTTATGCCAAACGGGAAGGGAACCCTGTTACCCCTCTGCTTGTAAAGGTCAATGGAGACAATGATTTTACGATACTAGCCATCGGAAAAACCTACACCAGTGCAGATTACAGTTTGGGCGCAAATATTGTGCCGTTTGCAGACTTATTGCCCATAATCAGTGTGGCACCGGGAGAAACAGTTGCTTCAGGGTTTATGGACTCTAATCCCGATGGAAGCGGCTGGGGAGTAGGTGGAAACCCTATTCCGGCGGGTGCGAATCATTCTGCGGGAAGTGGATCTGATCAAGATGAAGTTTGGCTACTCTCACCTAGCCCGCTAATTGAGTTTGGGAGTGGTTATAATGCTAATGCAGATACACCAGCGGCGTCCGTTGGCGAAAACATTTTAATCACCAATAGTGGAAAATCTTTAAACGAGTACACACAACTCCTCCGTTCCTACAGCTTCGGAATTAGTTTTACCACCATAGATGAACCGATTGTCAATAATGGGTCTTTTGAAAATGATAGTGTGGGAAACAACAGAACAAACATCACTGGTTGGTCGGTTACGAGTGGTTCAGTAGATGTACTGAGTGGATCATCAGCAGCCAATGGTTCAGCGGCCGATGGTAGCAGATTTCTCGACTTAGCGAATGGAACGCTCGAGCAAACAATTTCTGGTTTTACCCCAAATCAAACCTATGTATTGCGGATTGATTATCAAGGAAATACATCTGATGGTGCGCTCAAAGATGCGCAGGTTTTGGTTGACGGGCAAGCATTATCTCAGGGGCTGTTTGGTGGTGATCCTCCGGGTATACACAGCAAAGAAGAAAATGATTGGATTGTCTGTAATGGATTTGAATTTACGCCCGCTACATCTACCGTCACGCTTAAAATTGACTCTAGTGAAAACGGATTAAATGGTCTATTCATTGACAATATACGCATATTAAGCGGTAGCATTTTGCAGCCACCCGAACATGATTACAATGCGTTGACAGTAGATGCTGATGGTTGGCGGCCATTAGTCAACGGCAGCTTTGAATCTCCAATCAGCACATACACATCAGACCCAGAAAATACAGGTCCTGATGATAACAACCCTCACTTGTGCGGATATTCCATACCGGGATGGCGTATTACACGGGAAAATACCGATCTAATCAATGGTTGGCCCAATACGCCAGACGGGTCAAAAGTGATCGATCCTGGCGGTCACGGACCGGGTGGTATTGCACAAACAATTAGCGGGCTAGCACCCAACAGCAATTACCAATTAGAGTTTTATGCGGCTCGCCATCGTTTCTGGGGCACAACGCCCATGACAACAGAAGTTTGGGCAAACGGACAACAGAAGTTGGTTTTTACCCGGACAAGCAGTCAAACAGCCAATGATGGCTTCATTCGTGAGGTAGTTGATCTAACCAGCAACTCGAACGGAAAAATAACTTTTGAAATATTTTCCACAAATATTGATTTGGGTGGAAACAATGTGTTGGATAACTTTCGCATGAGGGCTGTTGGAGTACCTGCCACAAACACGCCTACACCCACAACTGTTCCTACTCAAACGCCTATACCTGCTCCTGACGATTGGATCTTCAATAACAATAGTGGCAGCTACGTAGACGGCTCAAACAGCCAGATTCAAGTCACTGGTACCGGGACCGATTGGAAAGCAACCTTCAAGCGTAAAGACGGAAGCACATTTGGCAACGCAAACAAGGTCAGTTTTGACTTTTATGTAGATAACACCAACAGCCAGACAGTCCTTAGCATTGCAAAAGTTGGCGGAGATTATCAACGCTTTGGACTGTTTGAAAATGGCAATGGCTTGTACGCTCAAATTTTCCGGCCGGATCAATCCCCTAAAACCCTGAATTATCAGCTGTTATCCGCCTCTGAGTTTCAAGCCAACACTTGGTACAGCGGTTCAATCACCGTGGATGATATCAATGGTTTTATGATCCAAGTGGAACGGAAAGATGATCCTACGGTAAATGGATCACATAGAGAAACCTCTGGATACCTAGCAACAGGAGAGCAGTGGCGTTTTGTAGGTTTTCTCTTTCAAAATAATGTCTTTTTAGATAACTATATTGAAGAGTAAGTACCTTACTTACCCTCAGCTGCAAAGACATAAGAATGTAAAGATATATTCTGTTTAGAT
>JBCCSO010000417.1:0-4857 GCA_039199965.1 Chloroflexota bacterium
GCACCAGATGAGCTTCGTTGCGCTGTTCAATTGCTGCAATCAGGTCGCTGGCCGTGCGGTCTGCGGCCGCCTGTGCCAAAGAATCTTTATCAGGAAAAGTGAAAATAGCCATGAGGCTATTTTAGCAGGTTTCTTTGGCCAAAATCAGCCTGTTTCAAACAGGCTTCGTGCTAGCAGCGGGATTCATCCCGCCGGAAATGCAGGCTTAATCTATGGAAGCAGGTTCTTCAAAAACGGAATCTGCTGCAGACGCAGTACGGTCACTGTGAGGATCGCTATCGTTCCAAATGTGAGCAGCGGCGCAGCCATAAGAGGATGAGCTGTCAAGATGCCAATTTCCATGCCCAGTCGGCCGGAGCTGAGCTCTGCGAGAATCAAAACATGGAGTAGGTAGATGCCGAATCCAGCTTGGCCAACCCGCTGAATCACATCATAAAAGCCGGGGTAGCGCATATAGACCTGCTCATAATCGACTGATTTAGCAAATAAGAAGATGGCTGCTGCAATCAAAATCGAATTTAAGCTGCCAAACTGTGCCAGCGTATCAACAAAGGTGCCACCCGCTTCAAACGTCATTTGGTAGATCAAATATTGCGAACCTAATGAAGTGATCACTATGGTGCCCAAGGCCGCTAATCGCTGATTGTAGTCAAGCTGGAACGGCCGTAGATAGTGGCCCAAAAAGAAGAAGCCTATGAGCTCAAGCGTAATGAAAACATCAAGACTAAATTCAACATCAAAAAAGGCGTTGACAATCGGGAGGATAGCCACGGCGGCCGCCCAGCCACCGATTAAATAAATCATGTTATCTTCGAGAATTTGGGGGGCATAAATTTTGATGATAGGGGTGATGGCATAGCAGGTTAGCAATACTTGAAGCAGCCACAGGTGATAAAAGACTGGCCTGTTCCACAGCAAGAGCAGTGAGTCGATGCTGCTAACATCGCCGCCCACCCATACAACTTGCCATACAGTGTACGCGGCCAACCATGCAAAAAACGGGATCAGCACGTTACGAAAGCGCTTGCTTAAAAATGCAGACCAAGCCTCCTGCTTTTCTGGATTGAGCGCGAGGTAGCCGCTGGCCATCAAGAAGAGAGGAATCCCGACTTTGCTATGCATGTAAAACGTCACGGCCGACCACCATGCGCTTGATTCAATATCACCCAATCGTGTCACGGCCGGAGCTGACACCCACTCGAACACGACTAGTAGCAAAGCCAGTGCCCGCACAATCTGTAGAAATTCAATCTTTTGGCGCGGCGGCCGGTACTCAAATTGAGCGGCTGGCTCATCTACCTGCTTAGGAAGAGCTGTTCTTGGCTGTGCTGCAGGCTGAGGATTTAATTCTGATGAAATCTCGATTTGTGGGACGGACAGGATCGGTTTTTCTTTGAACTCCGCTTGAGCATTTGGCTGCAAAATATCTGGTTTAAGCGATGGGTTGGTTTCTTGCAGGGGTGTGAATTCTACCTGTGGTTCTGGCTGCAACATACTTGGTTCAGGTAGCTTTGTTTCTAGCTGGGTTGGGCTGGCAACAGCCTCATTTGGGGCAAAGAACTGATTCAGAAAATCAGATTGAGATGCCTGTATGTCCTGTTCGATAGCCGAACCCTGCGCTGATGAATCACGCTGCTTATGGCGCATGTCAGATTGTGTGTTGATGTCTTCGTCCTTCATAACCGTCACTACACGTTCTCTATTCTTCTTCAGATCTACTCTTCAATCGGGCTGATTGCCATGCTTGAGATGGTTGTTTCCCGCGCGTTTGAGATAAACCCGACGTTCCCGGCCGCATAAAATAGCTCTTGATCTTGTGCAATCACCTCACCATCAAGACGCAGGGTGTAGGTGCTGCCGTTGCTCTCAACCGCAAATGTGTGCTCGCCAGATCCGGCTGGTGGGACCAGCGCCAGACCCTGCTCTACAAACGAGCCACCCTCACCAAAGTAACCCCAAGCTACCACTTCGTTTGACTGATAGCGCACAACGTGACCGCTGTTGGCCCCGCCATTTTCTGGTACATTGAACACCACCCCCGCACCACCGCTGCCTGATCCCATGCTGAGCGTAGCCCGCATGCTGTACTGCCCAAGCGGAGTTGTGTAAAGGATCGTACTGTTGCCTTCTTGACCGTCTGGATGAGTTAAGCCATCCACGCTAAAGGTCCATTCACCCTGCACTGTGTTCCAGTTGGATGGGTCGGTTTCTGCGTTGATGTCAAGTGCTACAGGGGAAATAGGTGCAGCTTCTGGTGCGGCATCTGCTGTTTCTGTCACTCCAGCATTTTCTTCGGCTACTGCTTCTTCCGTCGCTGGCTGTTCCGTCTCGGGTGCAGGTTCTTCTGCGATGGCTTCCGCCTCATCCGCTAGTGCAGCTTCATCAGCTGTAGCTGTCTCAGCAACGGCTGCTTCAGTTTCTTCAACGACTTCTGCCGCTTCGGCCGTAGAACCGTCTGTCTCAAAAGGCGTGGTGACCTCAATGTTGTCAAACAATACGCTTGAATTCCATGTGGAAAGTGCGGCTCGGCCGCCCAAATAAGTCAGCGGAATATCTCGCGCTACAACCTCATTATCGATCAAAATATCATACGACGTACCGCTGACAGACACACCCAAACGGGCTTCATCCTCGATTTCGGGTACAAACGATCCCTGAACGTTGAAGCTGCGGTTGTCGTCAAAAAAGCCGTATATCAAAAAGTCGTTCCCGTCATTGCTACCAAAGCGGACCAAGTGGCTCTCGCTAATCGAATCGATATTCTGCGCATTGAAGGCGATCCCGCCCCCCTTGGGCCCTTCTAAAACCCTGATGTCTGTATTGAAGTCATACGCCTCATCAGGTGACAAAATGAGTCCCGGTAGCATCGCCAAAACGTCGGCCGCATCTGTGTTGAGCTGAAGCATTGTTTCTTCGCGCAGCTGCCAGTTGCCGCCTACATCGATAAAGGCGTGGTCTTCATCACCTGTAAAATCTTCAAACCACGGCAGCGTCGTTTCAAACACTTCTTCTGGCGGTTCGACCAATGTGACACCGCCCACAGTTGGGTCGTACAAGCTCATGCTATCAAAGCCGATACTCGAATTCCAAGTGGTGACGCCCACACGGCCCCCTTTGTAAACAAGAGGAATATTCTCAACCAAAACCTCATCATTCATGAGCAGATTAAAATTGTTTCCAAAAACAGAGATACCCAATTTGGCCTGCTGATTAAAAGGTCTCGGCTGAGTATCACCCTGCCAATTAAAACGACCGTCTACATCAAAAAAGCCGTAAATCAGATATTTGCTCCCGTCATCGTTGGAGCCGAGGCGGAGCATATGACTTTCAGCAATCGAGTCTGGGGTTTGCATGTTAAACATCAGACCACCCCCGTGCGGCCCTTCCAGCACATCTATGTTTGAGCTGAACTCATACCGTTGGTCAGGTGAAAGCGCAATGCCCGGTACGACTGCCGCCACATCGGCAATTCTAGGATTTGTCTGTACGAGCTGGCCGTTGCGCAGCTCCCACTCACCGGTGAGCACATCGAAATTATGGCTCACATCATCCGTAAAATCTTCAAAGTAGGGCAGCTCGCCAGATGCAATCACGGGTGCTGCCACTTGTACCGGCTGCTCCACAATCGGTTGGACCGGCACCTGCTCAGCAGGTACTGGATCAACAACGGCTGGGCCAACCGGATCAGGCTGGGATTCTACAACAACCGCTTCAGCCGGTGGCTGGGCTTCAACGATCGGCAATACATCGCTAGGTCGGTTAACCGACACATTGTCAAACGCCACTTTAGAATTCCAAGAGGTCATTGCTAATGCACCGCCGCTGTACTGCAGCGGAATATCTGTCGCGATGGTTTGATCGTTGATCAGGACTCCGTAGCTCGATGGAGTGACATCTACACCCAGCTTAAAGTTTGAGCTGACGTTTTCAATCTGCACTGACCCTTGTGAAATGTAGTTGCCGCTGGGATCAAAGTAGCCGTACACCAAATAGTCTGTGCCATCGGCCGTGCCCATGCGCACCATGTGGCTGTTTTCTAGCTCACGCGCGTTTTGAATGTTGAAAATCAGTCCGCCCCCCTTGGGGCCGTCCAGCACGCTCATGTTTGACGAGAATTCATAAGCCTGATCTTCAGCCAGATCAAGACCGGGAATGACTGCCATAATGTCAGACAGAGTCGGGTCCTGTTGAAGTAGCTGCTGATCTTGAATGCTCCAAGATCCATCCCCAATTAAGCGGAAATTTGGCTGCTCGGCGGCCGAAAAATCTTCAAAGTAAGGGAGCTCTTGAGGCAGAACGCCCGAACGATTATTCATAGTAAACAAAAAAATGTTGCCTAGAATAATGGTGACAATAGCCCCCACAATGGCGGGTAAATTTGATTGGTCGGTATCGGTTTCGTGACGAATCATAGACTTCTTTTATCTACTTCTGGACGCAAAAGCTCATCCCTATTGCATAGTCCAACTTGATGGTTTTAACAGATTAAAAGGGGGCTGAAAACGATTTGGTTTTGTAGCCGACTTTTGTTGATCAGTTTATGTTTCTGGGTGTGTTGTCACGATGGGAGAAGGGTAACGGCCGTAGACGGTGTGTTCACACAGCCCCCTCTGGTCCTAGAACCAACCTCCTGATTTCTGTCGATTTTTGGCGGGTCAGAATGATTTTTCACGCGCGTTTAACAGGCCGTTTCCTACTGAATCGAATTGAAATTAACGATTTGTCAAAACCGTCGTAAACTATGGAAAAAACAGAATGGTTGTAGCACGATGGAGAAGAGCGAATGAAAGCAGCAGTTTTGCACGAAGTAAACCAGCCACTGGTCATTGAAGAATTGCAGGTCGATAATCCCGGCCC
>JBCCSO010000418.1:0-4828 GCA_039199965.1 Chloroflexota bacterium
ACCTGGGAACGCTCGCTAGGTCATGCGCACAATTACTACATTAATTTGCTGGCGGAAACCGGTATAGTTGGTTTGCTTGCTTACTTGATCTTTTGGGCTGTGATCGTTTGTCAACTTTTATTCATACTGCCCAACCTAGATAGCATTGAGAAAGGTGTTGCGCTTGGGCTACTAGGAGTTTGGGCCTGTCTTGCGATCCATCACTTAGTAGATAAACTTTATGTAAATAACAATTGGCTCACATTGGCTATTTTTTTGGCAGCCCAAGAGATATTAATCTTAAGGAACTGGCAATTTAATAAGGAATGAAAGACTTTTTAGAGCTTCTTCACGCTAAACTGATTGCAAGTTTGCGATGAGTTCTTAAATATACCTTGTTAATAAGATGGTTTAAGTGATAGATTTATGCTCCATTTGCCATTTTGACATTCTCTCAAAAAGCCCACCAATTTCATTCTGCTGAACCTCCATTAAATTTGAAGAAAGAGAAAAAAGAAAGGAAACCGCGATTGAATATGATTACATCGGTGTCCAATGCAGTTGGCCGGTATGGCCCAAATCCAAAAGAAGTAGAACGTTTCCTAAAGTTTGCTGTTGTTGGGGTGATTGGCGCAGTGATCGACTTTGGGTCATTTAATATTTTGCGCTTGCCGTTTAGGAGTTTTGCTGAAGCGGGGATGTTCGATGGATTAGAGAGACTTGTTGGTGTAGAGTCTGCTAGTATAGCCGTTGGCATTGTTACGGGAATTTCATTTGTTTTAGCCGTTATTAGCAACTTTATTTGGAATCGATATTGGACCTATCCAGAATCACGGTCTAAATCAAAACGATTACAAATGACCCAGTTTGCGGCCGTTAATGCGGCCGGATTCTTCATCAGGCCACCCGTCTTTGCTTACACACACCTCTGGTTTGGCGCTGTGATTCTCAATATTATTCCCTCAATTGGTGATGAAACAGCTTACTGGTTAGGCGATAACATCTGCCTGATGATGATTGTTGGTGTCGTTATGCTCTGGAACTTCTTCGTTAACCGTTACTGGACTTATAGTGATGTTGATGTAAACGACGACAATCAACCTGGTGGCAAAAAGTCTGTTAAGACACTAGAAAAAGCCTAATGTCGAACAAGCAAAGGGTTGGCATTGATGTTACGTCAGCCCTAACGCAAGGTGGGGGAATCGGCCGCTACACTCGAGAGCTGATTGATGCTCTGAGCCAGACCCAGTTTGACACAGAATTTGACATAACCTTTTTTTCTGCAAAACTCCCTGCTGTTACACCGGTCCAGAATCCACTGCCTACACATCCGTCTATTCAGCACAAGCCAGCCCCTATTGACGAAAAATGGCTCTATCGCATTTGGTACAGGCTGCGTTTGCCGTTGCCCGTGCAAACCTTTACCGGCCGCCTAAACCTGTTTCACTCCCCTGATTTTGTGCTCCCTCCATTAGCGCGGCAGATTCCCTCTCTGTTGACCGTTCACGACCTTTCATTTTTGCATTATCCGCACACGTTTACCCCAGCACTGGTTAACTATCTTAACAGCGTTGTTCCTTGGTCTGTGCGGCGGGCTACTCATATTTTGGCAGATTCTGAAGCTACAAAGACAGATTTAGTTGAATTGTGGAAAACACCAGCCGAAAAAATTACTGTTCTGTACAGTGGCGTGCATTCTCGTTTTGCTCCTGTGGTGGACAGCTCAAAGATTCAGGCGATGCGCCAAAAATACAAATTGAGTGAGGCTCCCATAATTTTGTCGGTAGGGACTGTACAGCCACGTAAAAACTACCAGATGCTGATTCAGGCTTTTGCTAGGATTGCTGACAAATTCGAACATAAACTCATTATCACAGGCGGCAAGGGATGGCTGGTTGATGATATTTTGGCTGAGGTGGAAGCACAAAATTTAACCGGCCGGGTGATATTCACCGGATTCATTGCCGACGAAGACTTGAGCACCCTATATTCGGCCGCAGACGTTTTGGCCTTTCCCAGCCTGTACGAAGGGTTTGGTCTGCCTATCCTTGAGGCGATGGCCTGCGGGACACCCGTTATTAACTCAGATGCCTCGTGTTTGCCAGAAGTGGCGGGTAGCGCAACTGTGCAGCTCCCACCAGAAAACGTTGATCGGTGGGCTACAGAATTGGCTAACCTGCTGTCTGATAAAGCACTCCATGACCAACTCAGAACGGCCGGTTTTGAGCAGGCTAGACGCTTTACTTGGCAAAAGTCGGCCGAACAACTACTGGCTATCTATTCAACTCTCCTCACTGGTTGATTGACGGCTGACCTGATACCCTTAGAAGCATGAAAGGCAAGACAGTTGCAGATTCAAGAATAACGCTGGCTCAAGTGATGGGGCCCACTGATGCCAACACGATGGGTAATGTACATGGCGGCATGATCATGAAAATTTGTGATGAAGCAGGTGGGATGGCTGCTGTCCGGCATGCTGGTAAAGCGGCCGTAACCGTCACAGTTGACAGCATGCGTTTTCACTCTCCTGTCCACGTCGGGAACATCATGTTTGTAGATGCGTGCGTCACATGGGTGGGCCGCACCTCAATAGAAACGAAGGTAACCGTTCGTGCAGAAAATGTGCGTACGGGTGAAATCACCCACACCAACACCGCTTATTTTGTGTACGTCGCCTTAGACGAGGATGGGCGGCCGTCAGAAGTACCTCCTTTAATTCCTGAAACAGAGGAAGAAAAAAATGCTTATTCTAAAGGTGAAATCCGTCGCGAGCTGCGCTTGCAGCTTGCCGCTGTAAATTAAAAAGTGCGCACCTATCTAAAAGCCAAAAACCATGAGTTCAGAATCGTCACTCATTAAAATTCTGCGGAACGCTTCTCCGGCCAGAAAAATATTAGATCAAGGGGGTCGTGATCTGGGGGTTGCTGATGGGGAACCCTTCCCATTTTTGGCCCTTATTGGTCAAAGGGAAATGAAGCTTGCTTTGCTGCTTTCAGTCATTAACCCTGAAATAGGCGGCGTGCTGCTAATAGGTTCCCGTGGGACGGCCAAAACGACGGCAGTACGCTCGTTAATTGATTTATTGCCTATAGTGACCCGTAGCCTTTGTCCCCATAATTTGAACTGCACAGAGGAGGCGATTGAGGCCAATGGTTTAACGGCCGTCTGCAAGGACTGTGCCCAAAAATATGGCTATCAGGAGCCGCTAACCCGCAAAGACAAAATGCGCTTGGTTGAGCTGCCGCTAAACGCCCGTTTAGACGATGTGGTGGGAGGTATCAGTGAACGCTCTTTGGCAGAGAAGGGGCGGGTCAAACTAGAAAAAGGGATTTTGGCACAGGCAAACAATCACCTGCTCTACATTGATGAAGTGAATCTGCTTGAGGATGCTGTTCTTGATGCTATTTTAGATGCATCTGCTCAGGGGTATTACACGGTGCGCCGTGGGGCTAATAATCTCACCTATCGATCAAGGTTTGTCTTAACCGCCTCAATGAATCCCGAAGAGGGGAAACTCCGGCCGCAAATTATGGATCGCTTTGGGTTGCGGGTAATTGTGCGCGGGCTAGAAGAACCCGACGATCGATTTATGGCATACGAACAGGCGCTCCGCTTTCGGCAAAATGCCGACGAACTGTCGGCCGAATATGCGGAAGGGACGCTTGAATTAGCGGCCGAAATTCAAAAAGCGGTTGATTTACTGCCTGCTGTAACCATCAATGACAGTGCGAAAAAAGCCGGGCTAGCGATCATAGCGGCTGCTAATATTGAATCAAGCCGGGCAGAGATTGCGCTGTTCGAGGCGGCTCGTGGCCATGCTGCATCAGACGGCCGCACAGAAGCGACTCCTGACGACATCAATGCCGTAGCCCTACTGGCGCTCAGGCAGCGGCAAAGCGTTGAGTTGGCTGAGTTTTTTAAGCTACAGTCGGAAGAAGACGGCCGCCTACAAGATTTGATAGATTCAAAAATGGGTGAGTAAGGTTGATCGAGACTCAAACAGAGGACAAAGACAATATTCGCAATATTCTTAGCAGGGTGTCTGGTGCAGACTGGATGGTAATCAGCTTTGTTTTGATTCTAATCGGCTACTTTTTACCGTGGCTCAACCATCGATTAGCTGGATTAACCTTAATTGGCTTGGATATCAGCGAGTGGCTGAAGTTTTTGCCTCAATTTGCCTCCGGTGAGCTGCCCAATAGAAATTATTTTTATTTACCGCCTCTGATTTTGGGAGCCCTGCTGATTTTGTGGTCGGCCGTTGAAATTCAAGACAGCAAACGGGGATGGATTGTGTCGGCCGTGGGGATACTCATCGCTCTGATTGCGATGCCCGCCCTTGAGGCGCTGCCCCTGAATGGTGAAGCTTTGCGAGCCGCTGATGAGTGGCTGTTTCGTTTGGTGGGGATTGCGCTGGTGGGGGGCTTGTTTCTAATCCGGCCGATATTAACAAAAATCCCCTCCACGTGGCTCCTAGCCATGATGAGCCTCTTGTCTGTTGTTGGTATAGTGCTTCCCGGCAGACTGCTGTATTTATCTAGGTCAGCCTACATCTTTTGGTTGCGTTTAACTCCAAATCCCGGCCTTGGCTTTGCGCTGCACGTCATTGGATCGCTTGGTGTGGTGCTTGCCTGCTGGCAGTATTATCAGCGTAACTGACTAAAAAACGGCGTACTTGTTTAGCAGGGCAAGAAAAATGTTCGTAGTAGCGACTTTAGTTGCTGAATTCTCCAAGCAAAAACGGCTAAAGCCGTCACTACAGACGAGAGCTGAACAATTACAAAACGCAAAAAAAAAAGCGGCCGGAAGACCGCTTTATTTTTTCTATAAAGTTTTGTAGTTTGCTTAC
>JBCCSO010000419.1:0-4825 GCA_039199965.1 Chloroflexota bacterium
GAAAGCGCCGCCAACTGTAGACCCGCAATCCACCCTTCTGTGCGGTGCTCCAGCGCCAAAATGTCTTCTGATGTGAGCGTAAGTCCCATTGATGCATTGAAAAAATCGGCCGCTTCTTCCACCGTAAAACGCAGATCGGCCTCACGCACTTCAGTTAATTGCCCCCGCACCCGCATACGAGGCAGCGGAAAGCTGGGATCCTCACGGCTAATCATGACCAACCGCATTGGGGGTGGCATATTCTCGAGTAGGAAAATAAGGGCTTGATCAATTTCTGGATTGTCGAGGATATGATAGTCGTCCAGCACCAACAAGAAGTCGGCCGATAACCGGCTGATCTCATTAACCAAGCCAACCAAAATCGCTTCGGCCGGACCCGGCTGTGGAGATTGCAGAGCGGAAAGCACGCTCATCCCAATTTTAGGATCGATGGTCTGTAGCGCAGCCACAAAGTAGGTCAAGAATTGAACGGGATCGCTGTCTGACTCACCAAGCGACAACCAGGAGACCTTCGTGCTTTTGAGAGCTTGCACCGATTGAATCCACTGGCTAACTACGGTGGTTTTGCCAAAACCGGCGGCCGCAGAAACCAGCGTCAGCTTACCGTGTTGGCCTTTGTTCAGCTGGTCGATTAGTCGGGGGCGGCTAATGCTGTTCGGCCGTGGCTCAGGAGCAAACAGTTTGGTAGCCAGTATCGGTGCGGACATGCAGATAGTTTACAAACTTCGGCCGAAACTGCCATCGGTCAGATGACGAAGTATGCTCATCAACCAATGGGTTGATTTTAAGTGAGCTTGCTGCTCATTTTAATTAGGGAAACAAACGGCGAGATTTAATTTCCGCAACTGAATCATCCATGTAGTGGTACAGCCTAGCTGGGCGTCCTTCTCCCTCTTTTGTTTTTTCACCAGTCTCCTCAATGACACCGGCCGCCAAGATTTTGCGTCTAAAGTTGCGCTTGTCTAGGGGTTCATCAAGCACAATCTCATAAGCGCGCTGCAGCTGAGTCAATGTGAATTCATCTGGTAACAGTTCAAAACCAACAGACGTATATTCAAGTTTGTAGCGGAGTCGCTTAAGTGCGTAGTCAACAATTTCTTGATGGTCAAAAGCAAGTTCTGGCATCTCTTTTAGTGAAAACCACTGCGCGGAACCATCTGGTTTGGCTTCATTAATCTGCTCAGCGACCGCCTCATACGGGACCAGCGCAAAGTAAGCCACGGTGATGATGCGCATGCGGGGGTCACGCTCCACGTCACCAAATGTGAAAAGCTGTTCCGTATAAACGGCCGTTACTCCAGTTTCTTCGGCCAATTTGCGCGCGGCCGCATCTTCTAAAGACTCATGCTGTTTGACAAACCCGCCCGGCAGCGCCCAGTAACCCGAAAACGGCTCGTACGGCCGCTTAACCAACAGGACCTTTAAGTCATTGTCGTACAGTGCAAAAATGACAACATCTACTGTGACACTCGGTCGCAGTTTTTCGGCTGGGGTGAATCCTGCTTCGGCTTGATTAGACATAAAAAGATTTTAATCGTTTCCATCAGCATGTGCCAAATAGACAGTTACATTTACAATTGTGCGCACGCTTTAGTCCCTCCCCCACTTATCAAACTGAATTAAACCAAAACAGATGCAACATCTTATCTACTTTAATGGCACTGGTCCGGCCATCAATCAAATGTTTGGCTGTCCGTGCAACCGCTGCAATGCAGGTGCCCCTCAGCGCAATGTGTCACTGTCTCTTATTTCGCACGACGGCCAAGGGAATACGCTCCACCATATTTTGTTTGATGCGGGTGACGGGATTGCCAACAGCTTGGCCCAAAGCCCGTGGCTCAAACATGAAAACGCTCGGCTGGAACACATCTTTCTAACCCACTGGCATCGGGATCACACGCTCCACTTAAACAGAATTTTGGTTGCTAACTATCTACGAGGGGAGCGCTTAGGCATCCATCCCAACAATCCGGTTGATTTATGGTGCCGCTCAGGCTCAGCCGCATGGCTGTATGATCTATATGAGTATGAGATCAATCAATATATCAATGTGATCCAATCTGATGAAACGGAAAAACCGGGAACTTTACTTCCGGCACAAACCTTTTCTGCAATTCCTGACGTTACCATAACCCCGTTTGCGCTATCCCACTTCACGGCCGATTTTGATTTGACGCGCGAAACCTATATTTCTGGCTGTGCCGGATTTGTCCTGCAAGGTCCCAATCAAAAAGTGGTTTGCTTTTGGGATGCAGACACCACCAATGAAAAATGGACGATGAATCCTGAAACAGCCGAACAACGGGCGACCGTTGAGCTTTTATCAGACGCTGACGTTTTGATCATTGACACCACCACGTGGATCGCCAACTATGATAAAGAGGTTCAGCACCTTTCGTTCCCAAGAACCATGAACATCGCCAAGGCACTGAGGCCGAAAGTGACCATGCCGGTCCACATCAGCGGCCATCCTGACGGCCCGGGCAGTGGCGCATGGGGATGGACCGATGCAGACTGGCAGCGTGAAGGCAGCAAAGCATGGGCTGAACAAGATGCCCCCGGCCGATACGTTGTCCCCTCAATTGGGGATGAAATTGAATTGTAGACAAGAGCAGATGAAATGATGGGCTGATAAGATGATTCAACAAATTATTTCATCAACTATCAATATTTGAATATGGCAAGACTTCCAAAAGATTTAGACACTTACACCGGCTGCGACTGTGACCAAGCGATTGGGCTTGATCCGTTAGCAGTGGGTTTCTTAAGCCGAAAATTCAAATTTCAGACAGGCAAACCTCCGGCCGGATTTTTAGAAAAACTGCGCAGCTTTTGCCACCCTGATGTCACAGTGTGCCACACCCACGGCAAGCGCAAATCGCCGTTTGACAACAAACATATTGAATTAGATGTCAACGGTACACCCACAACGCTGGGCGGTGCAGAGATTCGTGTGATTGGGACAGAAGACATCTTTGCCGCACCCGACTTGGTTTACCACTACGTGGTTGATCACAACTATCTACCGCCACAAGAATTTATAGATGCGGTGCTCAACGGCCCACAGCCAAATTCGGCCGAATTTCGTGCGCTGATCAAAACCCTGCGCACTTTTTAGACTATGACCAGCATTAAGTCTCGTATATTGACCTCCACAGGGTCGTTATTATTCTGCTTCATCATTATCGAAATTTTTTTACGGGTTGCCGTCGCCTTTGATCTGGGCGGCTTGCGCACACCGGGGATATTTTCGAATCCACTTTCGCAAGACATCTATTGGAAAACACGCTTGGTGTGGAGTGACTTTGCAGAAGCTCCGCTTGAAACATTCGATTCAGAGTTTGGCTGGCTGCCTCCGGCCACGGCCGATAATCCTCACTCTATTATTTTGGCTGAAGGGCAAACGATTGATTATGCAGAACCAACGGTGCTGTTTTATGGCGATTCATATGTACACGCCTTAACAGAACCAGAAAATGCCATCCCACAGCAAATGGATGCTCTGCTCGATACACCTGTCCAGAATCTAGGTGTTTTAGGTTTTGGCGTAGGGCAAATTTACCTGCGGCTGCGCAAAACAGCCCCTGAATTTGAACAGCCAATTTTGCTCTTTGGTATTCTGACGTTTGATTTAGACCGCACTGTTTTGAACGTGCGCTCCGGCCCCAAACCGCGCGTATATTTTGATGAAGCCGGTGAGATGCAGGTTGCCAATGCCCCTTTTGACCAGCAGGTTGACGAGTGGATAGCAGACCATCCTCCCCGGATGTGGAGTTACTTCGGCCGCTTCTTGTCCCGCAACTTTCAGCTCATTCAGGCAGCCCGAGCAGGTAATGCTTTTGAAGTTGAAGATCGAGTTGAAGAAAAGAAGGCGGTCAACGCCCAAATTATAGATCATGCGGCTGCCCATACAGAGGAAAACGGCTGGCCAATGGCGCTTGTCATCTTCTACTCACGTGGTGAGTTTGACAACGATAGCTGGCGCGAGCCATTTCTGCGTGAGGTCTGCCAGCGGCACACGTGCATTGACACAAAAATTGCCCTTCAAGAAGCTGTTGCCAGCAGCGGCCGACCTGTAGCCGATTTTTATCTAGATGATGGTCTACACCTAAATCCTGCAGGGAACCAATTGGTAGCTGAATATATCGTCAGCGAAATGGAAAAGCTTGAATTGATCAGGTAAACTCCACAACATGCCCAAAATGGCCGCAAAACGCTTTGATTACAAGCTAGCCGACTCTGTCGTACATGATGATGCGTCTTGGAAACAGCGCAATCATGAAAAGGTTGATCTCTCAAGTCATCAGCCTTTATTTGTGGCGCTTGTCAATGAACTGTCCGCTTTAAACAAACTGACCGGCAAGAATTATCATGCTATCATGCGTCGCTATGCCCGTCAGGGGATGCCGTGGCTCTCAAAATCCCAGCTGCAGGTTGCCTATCAAGATGCCTGTGATCAAGGCTTACTCACGTTTGACCCTGAGTTAAAAACAAAAATCCAGATGAAGCCGGTCCGCTCACAGGCGGGAGTGACCGTCGTGACAGTACTCACCAAACCGTATGCGTGCCCGGGTAAGTGCATCTTTTGCCCGACAGACGTACGCATGCCCAAAAGCTACCTGCATGATGAGCCAGGGGCTCAGCGGGCGGAGCGATACAGCTTTGACCCATATAAGCAAACGGCTGGCCGGATTGCGGCTCTTGAAAAGATCGGTCACCCAACCCAAAAAATTGAGTTGTTGATTCTAGGCGGCACATGGTCAAGCTACCCGCGCGACTATCAAGAATGGTTTGTTAAACGCTGCTTTGACGCAATGAACGGCAC
>JBCCSO010000420.1:0-4813 GCA_039199965.1 Chloroflexota bacterium
GGAGAACTCCCCATCGCCCCCATGGCGTCAGTTACCCCGTTAACCCGGCCACCAGCAAGCTGCCAAACCAGCCCCACCAATTCAGGATGCACGTGCACGCCGTCTGGAATGATGCCAATCGTAACGAACGAGCTGGCGAGAGCGGCCGCCGCCAAGCCGGGCTCATGATGGTGCAATGGTGGCATGGCGTTAAACAGATGAGTTACGTAGCTGATTCCTGCGTCAAAGGCTTCTTGGGCTTCGTCAAAGGTTGCCATTGAGTGACCCGCGCTCACCACAACCCCTTGTTCAACCAGCCGCTTAATCAACGGGATGCCCCCTACCATTTCAGGTGCAAGGGTAACTAAGCTCACCCCATTTTCGGCCGACCAATCCGCCAGCTCTTCGGCCGGAGCCTCATCAGCTGGTAGGATGTGATTGGGGTTGTGCGCCCCTTTTTTCAAAGGGTTCAAAAAAGGACCTTCAAGATGCAATCCCAGAGGGATGGTGCCAGCAAAGCCCTCCGGCCGCTGCTTTAGCACCTGCTGCGCCTGATTTGATTTGGCCAGCGGCGAGGTAATAATGGTTGGCAGAAAACCAGTTAATCCCAACTCGGGTAATCGAGCCGCCACCGGCCAAATCGTTTCAGGGGTTTGGGTAAAGTCATACCCAAATGCACCATTTAGCTGTAGATCAATCAGTCCAGGCGCAAGATATTTCCCGGCCGCGTCGATCACGGATTGGGCCTGTATCTGCTCTGGAAACGGCTGATCAAAGAGAGCAGAGATCAAACGATCTTTGACCAAACATGCCCCTAAATAAGTTTGAGCCTCAGTCACAATTTGCGCGTTTTGTATCAGCAGTGATGACATTTAAAGTTTTACCGGCATACCGGTCCTTACTGACTCATAAGCGGCCAACGTAATATCTAATCCGATCTTGCCATCTTGTGCAGTAACGGCCGGTTCTCGCTGTTCGCGAATGGCGCTTACAAACTCTTCGATCATCGCCTGATTGGCATCAGATCCCCAAAAGGCCAGATTGTGCGCCATCGGCTTTTCGGTGTGAATGCTTAGGTTTTGACTAAAGGCATCGGCCGCAATGACTCCATTTTCAGTCGTCATTTCAAACGACAATCCGCCCCATGTATGGTAATTAAGCGGCTTGCTCCAACTGCAATCAATAGTTGCAAATACCCCATTTTCAAACGTCAGCATTACCAGCCCAACCGTCTCAACTGGAACTTCATCCGCATAGACAATTTCGAAGCCACGTGAGTCATTTACCACCCCATTGGGGTACATTAAATTGTTGGTCTGAGCATAGACAGAAGTGACTTCACAGTCAAAATACCAGCGCATAATATCGGCTAAGTGAACAATATGATCAATCAAGGCACCCCCGCCCGATAGCTCAGGGTCTACAAACCAAGAGCGATAATCAACCGGTATTCGTCCTTGATTGACAGAGCTCACACAGTAAGGTTGGCCAAACAGACCAGCGTCTAGCTGCATTTTTAATTGCTGTAGGGGTGCGCTAAATCGCATGGGGAAAGCGGTCATCAAGATGACGCCGACCTGTCTGCAGGCGGCCATCATCGCCTCAGCGTCTGCGGCTGTGGTTGCGAGCGGCTTCTCGCACAGCACGTGGACCCCTGCGGCCGCAGCCATTTCAACCAGCGGTCGGTGTCGCGTATTCTCTGAGCAAACAATGACAGCGTCTGCCTCAGCCAACAGATCTTGATAAGTTGGGTACAGATGGGCATCAAATTGCTCAGAAAATTCTTCACCTCTAGCCAAGTCTTCATCGGCAATACCAATCATTTCAACATTCGGGATTGAGCGCAGGTTCTGGATGTAGGTCTCAGCGTGCATGTGGGCAAAGCTCATGATTCCGATTTTCATGCGATAGCCTCCAAGTTGCTGATCTGAACCGGCAGTCCGGTTTTAGCTGATTGAACAGCGGCTAGTGCGATTTTTAGTGCAGCTAATCCATCTTCGGCCGTCACCGGAATCGGTGTATCGTAAACCAAGTGATCGTAGAATGATTGAATCTCAGCCGTACACGGGTTGAAGTGGAGCGGATTTTGCAACATCGGCACCGCTGCCCCCGTTTGGTGCCGACTATGAGTGTACGCCTTGATTGATGCTGTTTGATCTGAATGATGCTCGATCAAACCGATACTGCCTGAAATTTCAAAAGCGGTGCGGAACATAGGAGCGGGCAACGCCCAAGAGCCTTCGATATGAGAGATGGTTCCATTTTCGTGTGTCAAAATAACCAGTGCATGGTCAAACTCAGCACTTGGGTTCTCGGTTCTCACATTTTTAGCAAAGACGGTCTTAATCTCACCACCAATCCAACGGGCATAGTCAAAGTCATGAACCATGAGATCAAGAATGACACCACCTGATTTTTCTTCATCTAAGAACCAATTTTCGTCCGGTTTGCTTGGCGGGTTTGTCCCCCGATTGAGACGAATAATGGCAGGATGGCCAATCTCACCAGCTTCAACTGACTGTTGAGCGGCCGCATATTCTGGGAAATATCGCACGACATGGGCAACAAGCAATTTCACACCGGCCGAATCGCAGACCGCGATCATCTCTTCCGCTTCTGCTATGGTACGGGCCAAAGGTTTTTCACAAATAACGTGCACACCAGCTTGTGCACCAGCCAATGTGACTTCATGATGCAGATGAGTTGGCACACAAACATCAATCACATCAACGAAGGGCAACAGCTCTTCCAGCGACCCATAAACCTTGGTATCAAACTGATGTGCCAGCGCAAGTGATGCATCAGGCGACCGTGAGACAAACCCGCAAATTATTGCCGGTGTTCTGGACCAAGCTTGAGCATGCCTCTGCCCCATCCCGCCTGTGCCAACAATGCCAACACGCAGTTTTCTATCCATGTTTTTCACCTTTATACGACCCCCAGTTCTTGATGCAAAATAATAGACGCCGCCCCTTTGGTTACAATATCTTGCCCTAAATTTGACAGCTTCAAGTCTGTGTAATCGACCAAATTACTCAGGGCCCTCCCTTGAATTGAAGCCTGAATAGATTCGAGAAAAACCGGTCCAAAACGAGCCATGCTGCCCGCAATCACAATTTGCGAGATGTTGAGAATGCTGATGAAGCTCGCTACCGCTTTCCCGATATATTCCCCAGCTTGTTTAACAATCTGCACGACGTCGGCCTGCCCAGCCTCAAACGCCGTCAGCAAATCATCTGACGTTGGTTCGTGACCGGCAAAATTTAGATCTGAGGGATTTAAGTTCTTTATCTCTTGTAGGATAGCGGTCGTCGAGGCGACCGTTTCGAGGCAACCATAGTTGCCGCACTGGCACAGCTTGCCATCTTCAACAACTTTAAGGTGCCCTACCTCACTGGCACCAAAGTGGCTGCCTGAATAGATTTTGCCATTTAGGATGATTCCAGCACTGATCCCCCGGCCGATTTTGAGCACAATCATGTTTTCTGTTTTTTCAGGGTTATCAAAGGTAAATTGACCCAACGCGGCCGCTTGACTGTCGTTAAACAGATAAACCGGTACGCTGTATCGCTCTTTAATTTTTTCTTTGAGCGGAAAGTCGTACCAGCCAAGGTTTACAGACAGTGTGACAGAACCATTCCGCATATTGAGCAACCCCGGAGACCCAACACCGATGCCCAACAACGGTGAACCAAGCTTATCAACCTGTGCAACGAGGCTATCCATCAGCTCAATTAGTGCCGGAAAAATAAATTCAGCATGGCTGTAATCAACTGATTGCACGGCCGAATAGAGCTGATTTCCACGAATATCAAAGATCCCACCTTTAAACTCACGATTGCTAATATCGACCCCAATAACTGAATAGGATTCATCAATCACATTAACTTGGGTAGCCGGTTTACCCCGGCCGTTTGAGATCGGCTTAGACTCAGTCAGCAATCCACTCTCGATTAGCTTCGCAACGGAGGCTGAAACAGTTGGGGCGGTAAGCTTTGTCTGGCGGGCGATATCAGCCCGGCTCAACGGGCCGCCTTCATAAATCGTTTTGAAGATTAAACGGTCCGTTTCACTTTTCACTTGGATTTGGCTAGAGGTGAGGTTTGCAATCATTGTGTTCTTCGCCCCTTATTTTGTAAAGCTGATTTACTAAATAAGAATTACAAAATGATAGCTTGAAAACCTAGATTGTCAATTCCAAGAAAAAATCTATCATTCCCACACCCACTTCCTATAATGTCAAATCGTTAAAAACAAAATCTAATTTTTAGAAACGAGAACGAAAATGACAGCTTGGATCTTAGGTAGAAACAAGACCAATCAAAACTCCTTATTTGATGGTGTGCCCAGTGGGGCAACCAAGGATGACAATGGGAAGGTGATTGTAATTGGTGCAGGGGCAGCTGGTTTGTCGGCCGCGCGAGCATTACAGGACCAAGGTTGTGAAGTGGTGATATTAGAGGGGCGAGAGCGCATAGGCGGCCGCTTGCACACCATTCAAGTCGGTGGCGGCTCGAACATCGAGGCGTGGTTCAATGCGTCGGACAGGATCACAGCCCCCGGCAGGCGGGACCCCAACGTCGACAGCGCCGCCCAGTTCGACACGTAGCCCGACGTGAACAGAAGCGCGGCCTCCTTGCGGTGCAGATCCGCCAGCTCCTGCTCCAGAAGCAGGTGATGGTGGTTCGTGCCCGAGATATTGCGCGTGCCGCCCGCGCCGGTGCCGCAGGCTTGCGCGGTGTCCACCATGGCCTTCACGACCTCCGGGTGTTGACCCATCCCCAGGTAGTCGTTCGAACACCAGACCGTGACGTCCCGAACGCCGCCATCACAA
>JBCCSO010000421.1:0-4789 GCA_039199965.1 Chloroflexota bacterium
CTTTCGTATGGAGGTCCAACCGCTTGGTGCTGGTGGATGGCTTGTTAATCGCCCTAACAGTTTTTATCACTCATATCGTTATTATATGGACAGTCAGCGGAAGTTTATGGGATGATCACGTTGGCATTGCTGGTATGATAGCAGGTGCCTCACTAGCGGGATGGCTTTTGGGGAGATTGCTGCACAGTGTCATCCGTTGGCGAAGAATACAATTTGAGTGAAAGGTACTGCGGCCGAGCAAGCCTTCCGGCCGATACCAAGCGAGACTGAAGCGGCCGTTAAACTGACGTGCAAACGAAGACGCACATCAGCATCACGTTCCAAATTAGCCATGCTACGTTGCCCAACACGACTAGTTCGTGATCACGGGTAAAAACAGCCGATTTTGAGACAAAATATTGTCAGCATCGAACAACGCATGTTGCCCGGATGTGCAAAATTCAATCGATAGCAGATTCGTGGCATCATCATGCAAAACATCCCCACACGCGGCGGAAATCCAACGCTCACCGTCCCAATGGGCAAGTTCGGGCAACATCTTTTCTTCTTCAGACAATTTAACCCTCTCACCATTGTCAATGACGTATTCAAAAGTAATAGTAACCGGATCAAGAAACGCGATGTCTTCGGCCAGAACGCCATCTTGATAAGCAAGCAGCATAAATGCGCGGCTAGCAAATGCGTAGTCAATGTGATCAGGAACGTTGGTTAAGGGCACGTAGACGAGCAATGTATCTTGATTGACCGCATTGGGCGGTATCGTGAGCGTCATCGCGCTACCTTTGGTATCCGTATAGATCATTGTTAATCCAACGACCGGGTCGATTAAGCGGACACCGGTTGTGGGGGCAGCAGGAACGGGGGTAGGTGCGTTAAGGAAATTAGAGTAGTCTACAATACCGTAATATCCATCATCGTAATAGTCAAAGATGGCTGATTCAATTGCGGCCAGATCAACGGTCCCCCAGTAGTTTCCTCCAGCATCTATCGGCTGACGTGACAAATTCTGAACGCTAATGTTGCCGCTGTTCTCATACAGATTGTTACCGTACAGCACAACATTATCCCAATCGGCAGCGTCAAGAATCGAGACATTGGACGCATGGTTGCGAATGGTGGTGCTGATAACGGTGCCTCCACCATCCATGAGCTCGACACCAACACCCGACCCGTTGCCGGTGATGATTGAGTGCTGCACTGTGATATTTTCACCACGCACACCGGCCGATGTGCCGTGCTCAATGGTTGAACCTGAAACAAGCACGTTGCCAGAGTAAGGTAAGTTGACTGCGGTGCTAATCAAGCGGCTATCGATAATCTCAACGTCATAGTGTGAGTTGTAATCGGTAATTGACGAGTCAATAAGGGTGGAGCCCACAATGTTGAAGTTTGCTCCACAGCAGCCAATGGTTAAATCAGAATCAGAAATGACTGAATCGAGTAGATGAATGCCTTTGTTGTAAGAGTCTGACTGGATGGCAGCATTTGAGATCGATGAACTGCGTATTGTTATGGGCTCGCTCTGGGGGTATTCACCCATGACTGTGCTGGACACAACTCTTGAATTTGAAATATCGATGGCGGCCGTGGTTTCATAGCCCCCTGTACGGATCTCACTGTTTTGCAGGTCTAGATTGGTGATGGTTAGCGTGCCAGTATTTTTACCCCCCTGCTCAAATTCTGTTTCATCCCCCACGTGAATACCACGTTCACCGTTTTTCAGCGTGATGTGGTCAAGGGTGCTTTTTTGCAAAGCGGCCCCTTCAAATTTGAGGAAAGTTACCCCTTGGTCAGATAAGCCGTCGATCGTATCAAAAATAATTGGCTCTGACGGCAACCCATCAGCCTGAATGCTACCCTCGATGATCATATCATACGGACCAGCCCACAGGATGGTAGCGTCAGGCTTTATTTTTAGCGTAGCAGCGGCCGAAACGCTCAGTTCATTGGTTACACAATAGGGTTGGTCTGTGATGTCCCAAATCGTATCTTGGCTGATCGTGCCCTGCACGCTGGTACAAGCGATGTTAAGTCCCAATCCCCGTAACGGCAGGCGAACAATACCGCCTGCACCGCTGTGGTGAAGGTTTAACGCACCGGTAATAACACCCGTTATGCTAGGAGAGAAGGTTACGACGACGATTTCAGTTCCGTTGGCAGGAACAGTAAGAGGGGTGGTGTTGGCTGAATAACCTTCACCAGAAACTTCGACTGAAGTAACCGCCATAGGAGTTAGACCATTATTGGTCACGGTCAGAGATATTGACTGGGTAGTGCCAACCATCACGCCCCCAAAATCAGGTAGCTTAGGGGAAATTTGTGGCGTAGTCCCGGCCGCAACATCGGGCGCATCTGGATTCGCGTCGCTTAAGAATCCGTTTGTATTTACTGTTCCTTTGGTTGAATCATCGGATTTATCGTAGACTAGGGCTGCGATTTGATTTTGATCGGCCGTACCAAAGTAGTTGCCTGCTGCGTTTACATTGGATGCACTAAGATTTTCTATAGCGAACTGCAAATGACCAACCAGATTACTGCCCTTGATGCTGGGGCTGCCGCTGGTATTGGCCAACTGGATACCTGTTGTAAAGTTAGCAATGGTTGAGTCAGAAATTGCCAAGTAGCCAGACGTCATTTGGAGCCCTATACCAGAGCCATCGCCGGACACCAATGTACGCTCCATTGTCAAAGGGGAACTCGTATAGCTAACCATGCCCAGCTCTAAGCCCCCGTCACCAGTGTGGCTTAAAATGCTATCTTCAATGACAAACGTAGCTGCTTGATTAAGGCTAATATCCGTGTCAAAAAATAGGGTGTTGCGGAATATAATGTCGTATGAATCGTTGTAGTCACTGATCGATGAGTTGGTAACAGTACTATTTTCAATGGTGAAATTTGCATTGCAGCAGCCAATCGTCAGTTGCGTATTACTGATCGTCGCCCTGTTGAGAATGATGCCTTTGTTATACGAATCACTAGTAATTTGGCTGTCATTGATAACAGCATCGTTTATGGTGATAGGCTCGCTGCGCGGATACTCACCAAAGACGGTAGCGTTGTCAAAGGTTGCGCCATTGATGACAAGCCTAGCGCCTGTATCATAACCGGCCGTGCGAATCTCTGCTGCGTTAACCTCAAGGTTTGAAATGTTAAGGGTACCGATATTTTTTTCACCTTGATCAAACTCTGTTTCATCCCCTATTTGAATGGCCCGCTGTGCATTTTTAAACTGCGTGTAAGCCAGTGTCGAGTCTGCGAGATTGGCGTCTTTGAAAATAAGCAATCGCGCTGTCTCGCCTAATCCATCAAAAATAATTGGATCCGCCGCTGACCCTAAAGCGGTCAGCGTACCTTTGACTAAAATTTCATGATCGGTTTCATATTGAATCCGCACGCCAGGTTCGATGGTGAGTTCGATACCGTTTGCAACCTGAACAGCATCTGTCAGGCAGTAGGGGCTGCTGCTCGTCGTCCATGTGGTGTTGGCATTGATGACGCCCCCCACGCTGGTGCATTGTGATCCAACACCGGTGCCAAATGCGTTTATGGTGGCTGAATCACCGGCCGCATCATGGGTGATAAGAATTTCGGCCGAAACTGCACCTGTCACAACGGGAGAGAAGGAGATCGTGGCGGTTTGGCTGGTGCCTGCAAGCAGTGGAAACGATGTGGGGTTAACCGCAAAACGTGGATTGCTACTGACAATATCACTGATTTCAATGGGGGCGCTGCTATTATTCAGGAATGTTACTGATTTAGATGCTGTATTTCCAACTGTTACAGCCCCCAAATCAGATGATGCTGGGAACATTGCCAGAGCAGGGATCAGGTCTGGCAAATCAGGTGCGTCTGAGCTCGCTTCATACAAATAGCTACTGTAATCAACTAAGCCGCTGTTCAAATCATCCTTTTGATCAAAGATGAGGAGATCCAAGGTAGATGTGTCTGTCGTAGACCAATAGTTTTGGGTTGCATCAACGCTACTGCTGGTGCGGTTATCAATAGCATAGATGCTAAAGCCTGCTAAATTGCTCCCTTCAATTTTTAGATCACCTGATTCGGTTACTTTAATGCCTGTATCAAAGTTAGCCACAGTTGAGCTAACAATGGTTGTTTGTCTAGCGAAAGCTGAATCCTGACCTGAAATATCAATACCAATATTTGTTCCGCCTCCTTTGATCAATGACTCTTTGATAGTGCCATTCCCAATAGTAAGCGGGTTTGAAATAATGCCGCTCGAATCAATTGTTGTGCCAGAGATTAAAAGAGTGTTGGCCTGTGGCAAATTAATGGGTGAATTGGTCAGGTTGCTATCGACAATTTCTACATCATAAAAATTATTGAAATCAGCAAAATTTGAGTTGAATACATCTGAGCGGATGAGACGCAGGTTGGCCCCGCAGCAGCCCATTCTAAAGGATGTGTTGTGGACGGTACTATCTTCAACCGTGATCCCTTTGTTGTAAGAGTCTGACGTAACCGTTGAGGTTTGGATGGTAGCGTTGCGCAATGTGATCGGTTCGCTGCGCGGGTATTCACCAAAAACGGAAGCATGGATCAAGGTGACTCGATTGAGTTCTATGGCAGCAGAGGTCTCATAGCCTGCGGTACGGATTTCGGCCGAATCTATCGTGGCATCCTCGACTAACAGCGTGCCTGAATTTTTGCCACCCTGATTAAATTCAGTTTCATCACCAATTTGAATCGCCATACCGGCCTCATTGAACTGTATGTGGCTTAAGGAGCTATCGCCAAGGGTTGCGCCAAAAAATTTCAGAAAGGTCGCACC
>JBCCSO010000422.1:0-4786 GCA_039199965.1 Chloroflexota bacterium
AGGATGTGCTGGCGGCCGGTGATCTGGTTCCGACTGTTAATCAGGTTGAGCTCCATCCCCATTTGCGATTGGCCGAGCTGCAAAGCTATCTTAAACAAAAAGGCTGCTACATTGAAGCATGGAGTCCGATTGCCCAAGCGAGAGAGGATTTGTTTGGTGAGCAGGTTCTGCAAAACATCGCTGAAGAGCATGGTAAAACGATTGCGCAGGTCATTTTACGCTGGCACTGGCAGCATGAGATTGTGATTATTCCAAAATCGGTCAAGGAGCATCGGATTCAGGAAAATGCATCTATCTTTGACTTTGAGCTATCGGCGGCTGAAATGGCTGCCATCGACGGACTTGATCAGAACAAACGGAACGGACCGCATCCCAGCAACTTCGACTTTTAGTCGAGGTTGAGTTGGGTCGTAGCCAAAAAACTCCCGGATTTAGTCACAGCTTTAAAAAAGCTTCGGTTAAATACGGGAGTTTTGCTTTACATCATCTAATCAATGACCATTGGGAAGTGAAAACGGGCTTTGATTTCCCATTCACTGACCACTGAACCATCGCGGGTGATAATTGGATAGCGTCGATCTTCAACGGTGTCGCCTAACTCATAATGGAGCAATTGATCAATCCCGATCCAACTGATTAAGTTGCTAACACGCTCAGATGGAACGTACTGAACTGCTGCATGTGGAAAATCAACTATGCCTATGTAGCCATTTGCAGGCCGAAGCCTATTTCCCTCATCAATCACATCTACAGCCATGAATGCTAAATCTTTATCTGCATTGAACTGCGGCCGACCTATAAACGAACGTGTTCGATCAGACAGTTGCCAGACCGCTTCGCCAGAAATCATTTCAACAACATGAAGAATATTTTTTTGGCTGTCAGTGTAAGCAAAGTGGCTAAAGTCATTTGTGAAATCACCCACGCAGAATGGGGTGTGTTCAGGACAGTCAAAGATTAAATCATTTTCAGTCTTAACGACTGATTCCGCACTCGTCTGCACTAAGTTTGTGTGCTCACCTGTATAAACCCAGCCACCACCGCGGCCGGCTGGTTCAATGCTAAACAGGACAGTGCCGTTTGGCAGGATCCCAATGGGCATCATGATTTCAACAAGTAGGGCTTCCGTTAAGTCTGTCGTGTGTTCATAAATGACACGCGGCTCACTGCCATCTGCATTGGCGATCCACAGCTTCGATATGAATTCATCTTCATTATCAGGATTACCATCCCCGTCAGACCAGATAATCTGGCTGTCATCAGCGGATATGATGATGTTTTGAGTAAAGAAGCCACCTGCTGTCACGTTTAAATATGTGATACTGCTATCAAAATTAATCCGCACTAATTCAACTTTATCATTTTGATAAATTGAGCCATAAATCCCTTCATCTGTCATTGAGCCACCGGGTGTAAAAGTTTGCTCGGCCGGAAACCGCAGCGTGCACGTTTCATTTGAAACCAAACTTTTTATTTCATAAAAAGAGTCTAAGGTCGAATGGGTCAACGGCCTCTCTAAGGCGGCGCAATCACCATCAATGGTCAACTCATCCACAGAATCTAGCCTCGTTTCGATTGTGGTTGGTTCAGGCAGTGGCGTAAGCGTTGGATAGACATATGTGACGGTTGGAGCAGAAGGTACAGTCGCTAAAGGTTGTAATGAAGGCAATGGTTCTTCAGTAGACATCGGGGTTGCAATAAGCAAAGCTGATGTGGGTGTTGGCTCAACAGGGATCGCAGGATTCGTTGTGCAACTGATTATGATGAGTGAAAGAATTGAAATTGTGAATAGGCGGAAGAATAAGCGCATGTTTTTTCCTGTCTGACAAATTGATTGAAGTATAAATCAACCAATATTTAATACTTGATCTTTTGTGTACGCGATACTGACTATTGGTTAACGCTTTTGGTTCCGTTGATATAAGCTTTGCCTCACGCAGTTTTTCACTTGGCAAGGATGGTAGATTTTATGAAACCGATTCTGATTGGGCCGCAGGGCTTTTTTGAAACCCACGGGGAGTCTATTTACTTCGAAAGCTACGGTGAGGGAGAAACACTCCTTCTGTGCCACGGCAAGGGTGGCAACCACGCGATCTGGTATCAGCAGATTCCGATCTTGGCTCAGCGCTATCGGGTTGTGACGTGGGACCAGCGGGGGTTCGGCCGCTCATCTAATTTTGCTAAGGAAGCCAGCCCACAAAAAGCGGCCGAAGATATTCAAGCACTGCTTGACCATCTCAAAATCGAAAAAGCGCATCTAGTTGGTCAGTCAATGGGCGGCTGGGCCGTGATGGGTTCAACGCTGCGATGGCCCGAACGGACTGCGAGTTTAATTTTAGCCAATACGCTTGCTGGTATTTCAACACCAGAAATTGCGGCCGAATACGAGACATCACGTGCCAAAAGATATGCAAAGCCCGCACCAACCCATCTCTCCATGGACGGGCACGCGGTGATCGGCTCACAAACGGCCGAGCAGAATATGATCCGGGCTTTTTTGTACAATCAAATCGGCCGATCAAACGGGCCACCACCTGCCAATGCGGGCGAGCTATTGCTCCAAACGCGCTTTGATCTTGACAAAATTCAAGCAGTCACCGCTCCCACTCTTTTCATTGTTGGGGCGCTAGATGCTATTTTCCCTCCGGCTATGATCCGACAAGCGGCGACTTATATTTCCCATGCTCAGGTGGTTGAAATACCAGAAGCTGATCACTCCCCCTATTTTGAAACGCCAGAGCACTGGAACGAAGTAGTGCTCACGTTTCTTCAAACCCTTAAAAAATGATCTGTGACCCTCTCAAAATCTGTGCCAGCGAAGGGATAAAGGTACATTCCTACAAAATTCTGGTTGAGCGGCCGGAGCATCTTGTGGCCAAAGTTGAAACAGCAAACAGGCCAGTGGTGCTCAAAGCCAGCACCGTGCCTAATCACAACGCATGGGACGAGCGCAATTTAAAGCTGTTTGCAGACGCTGGTCTGCCCGTTCAAAAAATGCTGGGGCGGGGCGAAGAGCCTTTGAGCTATATTATTTTAAGCTGGATTGAGGGTAAGCCTCTGAGAGACACCTCTCCTCTGGAAGCTCAGATAGCGGCCGGACGATTGCTGCACACCATTCACCATCTGGAAAAGCGACCCTTGTATGATAAAGATTATGGGTATGATGACTGGATGAAAGGCTGGCTAAACGTAGCGCTGCCTTGGTGGGGCAAGCAAGAGGGTGTTTCTGCCAGCTGGATAGATAATGCTTGGGCTGGATTCGATGCAATCCGGCCGCTCTTGGCTACGCGCGGCCACCATCACATGCTGCAGGACGGCCGCCCAGAGCACTTTATTGTGCGGGATGGCAAGCTTGTGGGACTGATTGATGTGCACGACGGTCAGCCCGGAGATGGGGCGATGGATTTGGGCGTGATCGGCGTGTTTGATGGTCCTCTGCTGCAGAACATGCTGAAAGGGTATGAAGTAGATGCAGTAGAGCAAGAAAAAGTAGACCAGATGATTCCGTTTTATGTGTTTTTGCGCAGGCTGGCTGCGGCCGAATGGCACAGCAATCACGGTGATTTAGCCATTGCCCGGCGGGCATTAGAGCTGGCCAATGCAAACCCGTATGGGCGCCATTGAACGCCTGAATCACACTGACCCCAGATAGGAAAGAAAATTGGAGCGCTACTCGTCGTTGGTCGCGGCCGGGATAAACTGCTTGTACACCTTGGGAGAGTAGAAAAACGCATCGGCCGACATCGTGCCGTTGAACTCACCACCAAACAGATAGACTTTAGACTCAACGTTTGCAGCCCCTACATTGGTCCATGATGGGTTGTCTAGTCCTTCCAAGATCGGCTGGTTAATCTTTTCCCAGATGTCTGATTCAGGGTTGTAAAGCTCACCAAAATTGGCTCCGGTTTCACCACCCAAAATGTAGATACGATTGAGGATGACGCTGCTGCTGGCATCAATCCGACTGTTGCCCATCGCTGCGCAGGTCTCCCAGTTGGTGCCAGACAGAGCAAACTCGAAACAGGTAGCCGTGGCCTCACCGGCCGCATTGGCGCCGCCTATTACGTAAATTATGCCGTTGACAATGCCCCCCGCCGCGCTTGAGCGACCTTCGGGCAGGGGGGGTAACGATGACCAACTGTCCGTAATCGGATCGTAGGCAAATACGTCAGCAATGACCCCACCATCGCTCCTGCCGCCGATGTGAAACAGCCTAGAACCATCTGTTAGCGCAAGCCCTTTCGTTATGGGCTTAGGCAAATTTGTGGCCGTCAGCCACGCATCGTCTGAGGGTCGATAGACTTGGGTAGTGCCTGTTTCGTTGCCGTTTGCGTCTTCACCGCCAATAATCCACACGAGCTGGTCTACAGCAACGGCCGCGCTGTTGATAAAGGGGTCTGGTTTTGCCGTTCCGTTTTTCCACGCGCGATCGATGGTGTTGTACACGTATAGGTCGCTGTTGATGTTTCCGTCTGACTGCATGCCGCCCGTCAGATAGATGTCGTTGCCCACAGATACGGCCGACGCGCCTGAGAGGGACTCTGGCAGCGGCCGACTGGTAAACCAATCCTCACCGCGGGGTTCCGGTTCAAAGGGGGCGGCCGCGGCCGGTTCTGACTGGCCGGGATTCAGAATAAACCACGCCACAAGCCCGGTTAAGACCAGCAGCAGCCCTAACCCACCGATCAAAACCCAATTGGTCGTGCTCAGCGGCGTACTGACGGGTTCTGGTTCTGAAACCGATGTAGAGATAGGCTGAGCCAGAGGTTCAGAAGCTGTGCTCGTA
>JBCCSO010000423.1:0-4778 GCA_039199965.1 Chloroflexota bacterium
GTTCATGCGGCCGAAGGCTAGCCGGGCTTTTGTAGCGATGGGGCCCAGCGTCTGCATGTAATTTACTAAGACGATGAGGTAAGCAATCACAAACGCAAGCGGAGGCCACAGCAGATGGATGTGGTAGTTGGGGGCAAAGATAACCGGCATTAGCATGAAGAATCCTGATCCCGCAATTAAGTTAACGCCCGGACTAAACATTAGCCCCATTTCACGGACATCGTTGGTGGCCCGTGCCATCGTATCGCCCACCGGCTGGCGGCCGTGGAAGGTCATGCTTTTCCCCAACAGGCTGACGTAAAGTTCTTCGCGTGAGTCTCGTTCAACCCGCTGGCCCAGCATTTCGCTGCAGAAATTGCGGCTGAACTGTAAAAATGCGCGGATTGTTTGACTGACAACAATCATCAGCGCGGCAAAGCCAATTGTGGCTAAGTCGGCCGGTTCTTGAATAGCCGCGTCGAACGCAATGCCGGTGTAAAGGGGTATGAAGGCTGCACCAACGGCGTTCCCAATCGCCCCAATCAGCATGACGCTAAATGGGAAGGCGTTTCTGCCAACCTGAGACAGAATCCAGCGCATGGCACTGGTATGGTTGGTTTTTCGGTTGATATCAACTACAAATTCTGCTTGTGCTGCCATAGTTTTTCTTTTGGGGACGAGATGGTTATGGGTTCACCATCTGCCCTTGAGAATTCAAGTATCTGATCACTGGTCGTCATTTTCAATACCTCATTCTAAATACAGATTAGAAACTAATGCGGGTCAATTGAAATGTGTGATTCAGATTGCCTGAAGGTTGTAACGGCCCAATCAGACGTATTACGATCAACCTTAAGGTAAGCTCTATTAAAAGCTGTTCACGCTATCTTAACGCCAATCCTACTTTGACAGATGTTGATGGATAGAAATAGCATATAACAAGAAGCATTATGAGACGTTATTCATGCAATCAGTTACGGAAGGCTCGTATAGGGGTCATTGGAGCTGGAAATAGCGGGCGAATCGCTATCGAATCCTTGCTAGAGGAGAATTACTATCATGCTCAGTTTATTTTGGTGGACACTGATCAATCCTCAATGGCTCTAAGCAAACAGGGCGAACATCCCTTATTTGACCGTATTCTCTTGGTAGATAACCAGTCGAAGCCCCATAAAACACTGTACGGTACAGACGGAGATACACATTTAGGTGAAGCTGCGACATGGGGGACAACCAACAAGATTAAATCTGTTATTAGACATTTTGATATGCTCTTTTTGCTGGGTGGTTTGGGCGGTGGAACAGCGTCGGCCGCTCTACCAATCATTGCTCAGGCTGCGAAAGAGCTTGACATCATGACAGTCGCTATCGTGACATCCCCGTTTGGGTTTGAAGAACTAGAGCGGCATCGAATCGCCTACCAAAGTATCACCGCACTAAATTTGCTTGCTGATGCCCTCCTTGTCATGCACGGTGATGACTTACTTGATCAGGTTAAAACTCGAACCCACTTGGAAAAAGCGTGGGCTCAGGCCAATAAGCTGAGGCACAACTGTGTTTACATCATTGAACAGCTCACTCAATATCCAAGCATTATCAATATTGATTTTGCCGATGTAAAAGCGATTTTGAATAACAAAGGGGCCTCTCTGTTCACACACGGTATTGGTAAAGGAGACGAGAAAATCCAGCAAGCGGTACAAAACGCACTGATTTGCCCATGGCTTGGACACTCCATTGTGGGAGCAAAAAATTTGCTCATGCATATTGTGGTTCCAGTAGATCAGCCATTTCTTGATATCGTTGAGGTTGCAAATAAGATAACTGCGTCTGTTGGCTCACAGGCAAGTATTATTTGGGGAGTTTCTGAAGACCCATGTTTGGGTGATGAAATTCACATTTTACTATTGGCCACAGGCTTCAATGAAATAACGCAGACATCCCATGTGACCAACTCATTTATGCGAGAGGCACTTGATTATAAGCGTGAACGGCACACCTTGGCTGATCATTATTGGAGTGTTGGTCATAGGGAAGCTTCGGCACCCAATTAGCCAAACAACAATTATGTGTGATTGAAAGTCAGTGTTAGAACGTAGAGTGTCCGTACGTGTGGCGGATTTGGATGATTTAAGCTGCCCAAGACCCAGAACAACACTCGAATGCAAAAAGCAAAACAAGTCGATAAAAGGTCGGCCTTTTATCGACTTGTTTAGGAAGCTTTACAGTTTGACCTACTGCTAGAGAATGCCCAGTTTCGAGTTATCTCCCAAAGTAAATTTGTGGGTTTTTGGTTTGTTAGGGGACTTAGTAATCTCTACGTTAAATCCGATTAGGCTATCTTGAATGCGCCCTTCAATGCCCACAATGCTAGAATGACCTAGAACCATCGAGTGCTCGATCTCGCTATCTTCTATGGTTACATCATGGTATATGCTGGTAAATGGGCCGACGTAGCTGTTGACGATACGGGTGTTTTCCCCAATGATGGCTGGGCCGCGCACGATGCTGTTGATAATTTCTGCTCCTTTTTCAACCGTCACATTCCGGCCGATGGTGCTATCCCGATCAACGTACCCCTCAATCTTGTGTTCCAACTCTTCCAGTACAAGTTCGTTGGCCTCAATCATGTCATCTTTCTTGCCTGTATCGATCCACCAGCCTTCATGCACGTATGGATGAACCGCATAGCCATTGGTTACGAGCCACTGTATAGCGTCTGTAATCTCCAATTCACCACGGGCTGATGGTTGAATCGCATTGGTGGCCTTGTGAATATTTTGATCAAACATGTAAATGCCGACCAAGGCTAAGTCACTGGGTGGATCTTTTGGTTTTTCTACAAGGCGTTCAACCTTACCGTCTTTACCAATGACCGCTACACCAAACTGAACTGGGTTGGGGACGCGGGTCAAGACAATCTGGCTGTTCCATTCGCTTGAGGCAAACTGCTTAATGAGTGGGCTAATGCCCCCTTCAATCACATTGTCCCCCAAGAACATCACAAATTTATCGTCACCCAGAAAGTCTTCAGACACTTTTACGGCGTGGGCTAGCCCCAGTGGAGCGTCTTGAATGATGTAAGTGACCTTTACGCCAAATTTTGATCCGTCCCCAACTGCTCTCTTGATTTGCTCGCCCCGACTACCCACGTTGATAACAATGCCGATTTCATCAATGTTGGCATCCCGAATTGTTTCGATCACGCGGAATAAAACCGGTTTGTTGGCGACAGGAATGAGTTGCTTTGCACTTGTAAATGTTAGAGGATAAAGACGTGAGCCTTTTCCACCGCTTAGAATGAGTCCTTTCATGTTGAATTTCCTTTTGTGGTTTTCTCGCTAAATCTTGTAGATTGGCAGACTATCTTAAGGGCATTTCTCGTTAGCACTCACAAGACGTATCCCTACGTTTAATCTTACCTATCCGCTATTTATCCGCTAAGAAAACCGTTTAGTAGTCACCAAAGCCGATCTCAGTCGCCGCATTGACCAGCGTTGCTCCGATAATCCTGACGTTGGCGGTTTGTAATGTTTCTTTGGCTTGGGCTGCCTGATCACGGTTGGTTGTCCCAGAATTGATGACCAGCAAAACACCGTCTAAGCGTGATCCTAGTACTGTTGCGTCTGAAACGGCGTTAACCGGAGGGGTGTTAAATATGACGATATCCGCTTTGTCTTTCAGTTTTTCTAACAGTTGATTGATTGAGGCTGAGCCCAGTAGGTCGGCCGGATTTGGCGCCTTTTGTCCGGCCGCCAAAACAGATAGATTTGCGATGCTTGTTGACTGAAGCGGCAGATCTTCTGCGCCAGAAATCAACGCATCTGTTAAGCCGGGTGCCTGCTGAACGTCTAGTAATTCATTGATGGCCGGTCTGCGTAAATCCGCCTCTACAAGGATTGTTTGCTTGCCACCCTGTGCCATGGTGACCGCCAAATTGGCGGCCGTTAATGCCGATTCAGGGTCAGGCATGGGTGAGGTGATAGCGATGGTGCGAACTGGATCATCCAAGCTGTAGAAAGATAGATTGGTACGTAGCGTACGGAAGGCTTCACTCTGTTGTGACGTTGGATCTGTGATGGTGACAAGTGACATAGCTACCCCTTTGGAATAGAACCGATGACCGGAATCTCAAGATATTTTTCGACATCTTCTTTGCGGCGTAGAATGCCACTGTCAATCCATTCAAGTAAAAAGATGATGATGACACCGATCAAGGCACCAAAGACCCCACCAGCCAGCGTGTTGATCCGCACATTGGGGCTCACCCCGGACAGTCTTGGGTCATCCACCAATTCAACGTTGATACGGTCTTCCTTGCGCAACTGAGCGTTGTTAGAGTCGACCCACTGAATCAGCAAATTCCCCCAAGTGCGGGCGATATCGTTTGCGTTATCGAGGTTAGAGTTCTTGACTTCCAACTGGATGACAAAACTTGATTCATCGGCCGAAATGCCAACTTGACCCAGAAGTTGATCGGGAGTCATATCTAAACCTAACTCATCTATTACCCGCTGGGCGCGCTTTGTGCTGCTCATCCACTGCGTGTAATTGCGCAGCAGCAGCTTCACAGTTTGGGTCAAACCGAAGTCTGTGCGCGAGGGTGAAACCAAGATTCTGACCGTAGATTCATACTCAGTCGGCTGCATTCGGCTGTATGCAAAAGATGAACCGGCCGTAATCACAGCCAGCACAAGCAATATCCATCCTCGCTGCCGAATAATTCTGATGTAATCCTTTAAATCCATAACGATGTGCAGCAACAAAAGGCTATTTCATTGCCGATCCTTTTCCTTGTA
>JBCCSO010000424.1:0-4774 GCA_039199965.1 Chloroflexota bacterium
AAACGGATGGTTGTTGTTTGAGGTGAGACATATGCTAAATCCTGATTCAATGAATTTAGATTTAGCCTACAAACTTCCCATCAAGAGTCGCAGTGCAATTCGTCATGCTCCCTCATGCCGTTGGTAACGCGGTTTGATCTCCTGCTATTTAGACAAAAACTTTAGGGGCTGATCTTTATCCAAGGGGAAATATTCTAAACCAACATAACCGGAAAAATCTGCCTGATCTATCGCCTTGAAAATCTCAGAATAATTTAGTTCACCAATATGCAGTTCATGTCGGCCGGGGTTTCCAGCGGTGTGAAAATGGCCGATCAAGTCGATATTTTCCGTAATAGATCGGATCACATCCCCTTCGGTAATTTGCTGGTGATAAATATCAAACAAAACCTTCACATAGGGGCTATTGACGGCTTTCACGATTTCAAACGCATCGCTAGATGAGGTCAAAAAGTAGCCGGGATGGTCAACTTTTGTGTTTAAGGGCTCAAGCAAAAGCTCAATTCCGGCCGCCTCAAGGTGCGGAACACAAGCTCTTAATCCAGCTATAACAGACTCTGTTTGGCCTTCTTTCGCGGTTCCTAGATCATTCCCCGTTTGAGAGATTAGCCTCTTAATGCCCAGCGTCTGCGCTGCGGCAATCGAGGCTTCTAAACCCTCAAGGTATTGCTCCCGAAAAGAAGGATCAACCAAACTGATGAAACGGGTAGTGCAAATAGTCGGAGTCAGGCTCAGCTCATCCGCAAGAGCAGCAATCTGATCAAGATCTTTGTCCCACCAGCTCCAAAACTCAAACGCATCAAACCCGGCCGCGCTGACCGCTTTTAGAGCTTGCTCCACCGGCCGACCGTTAAAAACCGCATCAATGCAAACAGAAAGATTTGTCATAATTCCACCTCGGCTTGGTTTTACCCGTTTTTGCCGCAGAGGAAAAGACTAATACCATTCAACTGGCCGACCAGTTTTTTTATAGGCCATGTAGTACGCATCGACTCATCCATGGTTGGGGCGGTGAGCAGAGTCGTCTCTTCAAAGTTTCATTATTACAACTTCACAATTACGGATATCATCTAGCTTGGACAGAGAATGCGCTGTTTTCGTTCTGGCATGAAATCAACAGCAAGATAAATATAGAAACATCATGAACCTCCCTAAAAAACGTAACTTTAATTGGCCGTTAAAACCATTCGGATCTGCAGAAACTGAAATCAACCACCTGTCGACTGGGCAAATTGAGGTGATTATTCGACACGAAATCATAAAAGGAATCACGGTCGAAATGCTCCATTGGTGGTTTAGCCATTTCACAGATATGACGATTGAAGTCAATGGAAAAACCTATCCCGCCTATTTTGTTTGGCATCCAAATGATCACATCGGGGTAACAGCTTTCAAAAGCGAAGAAGGGCGGCCGATGAAAGCAGGTGATCACATTCGTATCGAAGAAGCTTTTCAACGAAATGCAAAATACCTGGTTAGTGAAAAAGCCCTTGTTTCAGAACTTAGCACACAGAATATGGGGTTAAAAGGTCACGCCTTAGGCCAAACTATTTTGCACCTGCGCCACTCATTCAATGATGTTGAAGGCGGTGTTCAGTACCATTCCCGCATGCTTTTGGGACTCGAAAAAGGGCTCCTAAAGCCATTTGTTAACAATGTCATTTTGCCGCGTCGATTCAATGAAGAAAAAGCAGAGGCATGGCTGATTCACAACATAGAAGAGGTGGGCTACTTCGAAAACTTTTTAGCCAGGCTTTACGCACGTCGCGAATCAGGCAAACACATTAGTTTAGATTGATCAAGATAAATCAGTACATTGCCCCAGAAATAGCACGAGGTTTCTGACTGCAAGATCACCCTTCGACAGGGGGCCAACAATGCGGCGGGCCAAACAAGTTGGCCTTAACAGAACTTTGTTCTGTTTGAAAGCAACGCTCAGGGTTCCGCCATTGAGAGTTAGAAAATCCGTGTTCTTCTTTAACCACGTCGCCAGAATAAAAAGCATTGAAAACTTCTGGGACAGTGTAACCAGTACTTTGTAAAGTAAGTATTCTCAACATGTGACCTCGCCTTCGACAGGCTCAGGCTGCCCTTCTCGGCGGAACCCTGAGCACCCGCACTGAGCCAGCCGAAGTGTGCCGAAGGGTGATCTCGCAATCACCAGAAATTCAGCTTATATAGTTTACACAGTAATCAGACAGAACCATAAATTAAATCTTCCGTCCGATTAATCGGCCACGAGTTACTTGACAAGGCATCAGAAAAGATCTAGTCTTTACCACATACCGACGGTCGGTCGGTGCTAATCTTAATGACGCATGACTCGAATTGTTAAAGCCCCAGACGAAAGGCGAATTGAATTTGTGGGAACAGCTCAACGGCTGTTTTACACAAGGGGATATGAAAAAACCTCTGTCAATGACATCATCAATGAGGTTGGCGTCTCTAAAGGGGCTTTTTATCACTACTTCGGCTCCAAACAGGATGTGCTGTTGGCGGTGGTAGACAATTTGGTGAATCAATCATTGTCGTTAATGCAAACCGTCACAGACGATCCATCTCTTGATGCAATTAGTAAATTTAACAAAACGCGAGAGATGGTAAGCAGTTGGAAAGTTGAGCGGAAAGCAGAAATGATAGCCATCGCCAAGATGATGACGCTTGATGAAAACATGCGTTTATTTATCACCCTTAAACGTGAAGGTGAGAAACTTTTCGCACCTGAATGGGCAAAAATAATCAGCCAAGGGGTTGAAGAAGGGGTTTTTGAAACCGACTACCCCCTCGAGACCGCAAAATTTCTGATGTCAATTATGCAAAGTCTGGGTGATGAGTTTTTGAACATCATGCTTCACCCACAAGATTATGAAGACCCCGTCAAAGCGGCCGCAGCTAAATTTAGTGCAGCTCAGTCGGCCATTGAACGCATACTAAACGCCCCGCCGGAGTCACTAATTTTTATTGATCTGGAAATGATTGGGGCATGGTTTTAAAAGAAGAAGAGAGACAAGAGAAAAAGAGAGATTTTTATCTAATCACTGATCTCTCGTCTCCAACCTCTTTTCTGCAAAGGTGTAAAAATGTTAGCAACAAAACAGGGAATCGATTTAACTGGCTTTAATGGGCCGGTGAATCTGATGAGCAAAGATTTTATCAATCACAAACAAGATTACTACAGATGGCTGCGCGAAAATGCCCCCGTTCATCGTGGGCGATTGGGCCCTATCCCGCTCTGGTTTGTTTCCCGTTACGAAGATTGCAACGATATTCTCAAAAGTCCAAAGATTTTGAGGAATCGGAGCACGGCAACAGGCAAGAAGGGGCGTTTTCCCATACCACTTCCCAAATCGGTCAATATGCTCATTAAGAGCATGATTAATGAGGATGATCCAGAACACCGTCGTTTGCGCACCTTGGTCCACAAAGCGTTTGTTCCCAAGCGTCTTGCATACTTAAGTGACAGAATCGAAAACCTAACCCATGAACTACTGGACAAGGCGGAAAAGAAAAATAAAGAAGAGGGACAAATCGATCTCCAGAAAGAATATGGTTTACCTATTCCGGTAACAGTTATCGCTGAAATGGTTGGTGTTTCTGTTGATGAGGTCCCTGAATTTGCTCAGTATATGACCGCCTTAACCTCTGGATTAAATGGCTTTACCGTTGCAAAAACGATGTTTTGGGACATACCCAAAGCCATTAAGTTTTGCCAAAAGTTAATTGAGCGCAAACGCAAAAATCCCGGAGAGGATATTTTGACCGGGCTCATTGAAGCAGAAGAAGATGGAGAAAGGCTTAGCGAAGACGAACTTATCGCCATGCTATTCCTATTAATCGTAGCTGGATATGAAACCACCGTACATCTCATCACCAATGGAGTACAAACTTTACTAACTCATCCAGATCAATTGGACAGGCTTAGAAACGATTGGAGCTTGATTGATTCGGCCGTCGAAGAGATCAATCGGTTCAACGGACCCATTCATGGAACCAAATTAGGCTATCCAACTGAAGATATTGAACTACGCGGGGTAATCATTCCCAAAGGAAAAGCGATCATGCCGCTGCTGGGTGCCGCCAATTTCGACCCAGATATGTTTGAAGATCCAGAGGTGTTTGACATCGGCCGGGAGAAAAACCCGCATCTGGGATTTGGAAAAGGCATTCACTATTGCCTTGGTGCCCCACTGGCCCGCATGGAATCAAGGATCGCGTTTAAAAACCTGTTTGAGCGCTTCCCTGATCTGCACATGGCGGTTCCCATGGAAGAACTTGAAATCCAGCGGATTCCCGGATGGCATCGTTTTACAAATCTGCCGGTTACATTAGCCTAAGTGCAAACAAATTAGTTTTGCTGGTTGGGTGAAGAAAGTAGCACAGACGTCCTGTCTGTAACAGGCTGGAAGCCTGTTTTACATTTGATTTATAGCTCATGAGCCATCATTTTTTGCTTGTTTGCACTTAGTGTTTGACCAAACAACTATTGCTAAGTCATGGTGCGGGACAAACACTTAAAGCTTCGCCATTCTCAAACAGAGACCTAGCAAAAAAGTTGGGCGAAGCACTAGACTCTAAAAGATTTTGGAAGTTTTTATGGTCCAAATAGAAATGGCCTTAGGATGTTAAACTTCCGACCTAAATTTCGCCCAAATTAAAGGTCATGTCGTTAAATGTTAAAAAATGGGTGGCAAAATCTACCCACTTTTTGGCATGAGGATGACCTTTATTTAGGACAACAGCAGTCACTTGATGTGGCAATTTATCTTGCCAAGTA
>JBCCSO010000425.1:0-4769 GCA_039199965.1 Chloroflexota bacterium
CGAACCTGGTAAAATACCGGCCGACAGGTGAGGGTCGTACCAAAAATCGCCAACTCATAATTAAAATTTAAGCGCGAAACAAAAGCCTTTGTAGTGCCGCGCACCACAGGAGAGATATGGGATTAAAAGCAGATAACTGGATCAAAAAAATGGCTACCGAACACGGCATGATTGAGCCATTTGTTGAAAATCAGGTACGCGAAGGCATCATTTCATACGGCGTTTCGTCATATGGCTATGACGTACGCGTAACTGACGAGTTCAAAATCTTTACCAACGTCCACTCAGCCATTGTTGACCCAAAGAATTTTGTGCCAGAATCATTCATCGACTTCAAAGGAGATGTGTGTATTATTCCACCAAACTCTTTTGTTTTAGCCCGTACGTATGAATACTTCCGTATTCCGCGCAATGTTTTAACGATGTGCATCGGCAAAAGCACCTACGCGCGCTGCGGTCTGATTGTAAACGTCACCCCATTTGAGCCTGAATGGGAAGGGTATGTGACCTTAGAAATCTCAAACACAACGCCCTTACCAGCTAAGGTTTACGCCAATGAGGGGATTGCTCAAGTCTTGTTCTTTGAAGGGGATGAGCCGTGCGACATATCTTATGCAGATCGCAAAGGCAAGTATCAGGCACAGCAGAAAATTGTTCTGCCAAGAATCTAGAGTTTAGGTGTTAGATAAATAGGTATTAGATGTTAGTAGTGTGGTCCCGACTAACATCTAGCATCTAACCTCTAATTTCTAAAAAACCAATGAGCGAACGTGAAATCTTTATCCCACCCGGTGGTCCACCCCGTATTCAACCACCCAGCCATGATATTTACCCGGCTATGGGTGAGCTTAATATCATGCGTATGCTTGAAGATTTTTATGGGGAATTGAGCCGATCGAAGATTGCGTATATGTTCCCCAAAGAAGAAGCGGAGTTGGCAAAAGCAGCTCAAAAGTCCGGCTTTTTCTTTGTGGGTCTTTTGGGCGGCCCTCCTCTCTATCATCAGTTGATCGGCCCCCCCATGATGCGGGCTCGTCACATGCCGTTTTTGATTGATGAAAAATCTCGCCAAGAATGGCTAGCATGTTTTGATCGGGTGCTCGATTCGGCCGTTGAGAAGTATGAGTTTCCGGCCGAACATTTGGAAGGCTTTCGTGCGTTCTTGGGCGGCTTTTCGGGCTGGATGGTGAACCACGCTAAATAAATTTTTTGGCAGCAATTTATTGTGAAAGAGCGGCCGTTGGGTGCAGTCCTGACAGCCGCTCTTTTTGTTTCGCCAATTCAAAGATGTAAAAATTTTACCAAGTTTACCCACGACAATTATGAAATAACTAAAGACAATAAATTGACCGCACCTTCTTATGATGATTGCCGTCTTCAACTACAGGTTCCAACCGCTAATCTAAGGATTAACCTTTACTTCATCAACTGAACAAAATCCTTAAGACTAGATGTAAAAAATTTTATAGAAAATAATAATTCAAGATAAATTAGGTCTCTCACTCCCCCTGTGCAAGCCAGAAAAAAGTACTAAAGAAGTGCAGGACCATTTGTATTAATCTATTCAGAGTGATTCTCAGCAAGAAACTTATCCCAACGCTTAAGTTTCAAGTCACATTTCCCAAATTGGCACAATTACAGCCACTGTCTTATGCAATTTCAAAATGCTAATCAAATTGCGTCTAGCTCGCTTCTAAAGACCGATGTGTGTATTATCGGTTCTGGCGCAGCTAGCTTGGCGATAGCACAGGAGCTCAACAACACCAGCCTGAACGTAATCATCGTCGAGGCAGGCGGCTTAAAATATGAGGAAAAGCTGCAAACAGATTACAAATATGAATTTCCAAATTGGTTTCGCGGCCAGTGGATATCTACTCGCTCACGCGCTGTTGGGGGAACCACCATTGCATGGTACGGCCGCTGTGCCCAGCTACAACCGTTGGATTTTCAACATCGTGATTGGGTGCGCAACAGTGGATGGCCTATCGATATTTCTCAAGTAGATCAGTACAAACAGCGAGCACTCAAATTCCTTAGAGTGCCAGAGCCAGCTGGAATTGATCCTAATTTTTGGGACGGTAATCTAACCCGGAAAAGTTTTCGCAGTTCCATGCTAGAACCAAGAAACTTTGTTTGGTCAAATCCCACAGATATGGGAGACATCCACAGCCACTGGCTAAAAGAATCTAAAAATATTTCACTTTACTACTACGCTTTCGCACAAGAGGTTGTACCGTCTTCTGGTGACAATCACATTGAAACGGTGAAAGTCAGAAATTTAAGCGGTGCATCGTTCCAAATTCAAGCGTCAACTGTCATTTTGGCTGGAGGCACGGTTGAAAATAGCCGTCTGCTTTTGCTATCTCAAGCAAACAGTGAGAACGGTGTGGGAAATGCACATGATAATGTCGGCCGTTATTACATGGATCACCCCCGTACAGAGGGGAAGTCAACCGTTCATATCAACAAAAATAATCTAAACTGGAAGGCAATTTATAGGTATCTCGATGAGACTGAGACACCAAACGGTGTTTTACAGTTCTTCCTGACTATGTCAGAAGCATTCCAGAGAGAAAACAGACTGCTTAACCATTGCACTATGGTTAGGCCAGTTTACTTTGAAAAACGAAACAACTCTTACTTGGCTGCAAAGCGAATATTTTATGCGGCTAAAGATCGGAACCTATCAGAGTTGCAAACAGTTGATGCGTTAAAGGCCGCGTACGGCTTCCGAAAACTTGTTTCAACCGGCATCAAACAGGCGATGGGGACCCCCCTCACTATTTCGCACATGGAGCTCATTGATCAACTAGAACAAGAGCCAAACCCAAACAGCCGGGTATTGTTAAGCCGCAGAAGAGATCGCTTCAATCAGCCAATGGCCCGCATTGAGTGGCAAATTGATGAGTCAACCACACACAGTCTGCGCGTCTTCCATCAGCTCATTGACGAGCACCTGCGCAAAAACAATTTAGGTCACCTTGAAAGCCCCTTACTCAAAGACCCCAACTTTGTGCCGGATTACACCGATGCTTGCCATCCATCGGGCACAACCCGCATGAGTGCAGATCCAAAAGATGGCGTAGTTGATGAAAATTGTGCTGTGCACGGCTATGACAATTTGTACGTGATGGGTGGATCTGTCTTTCCAGCATCTGGTCATGCCAACCCTACAGTAACCATCGTGGCCTTGGCCATCCGCTTAGCAGAGCGCGTCAAAGAGAAAAATCGTATCAATCAAGTGAATCAACTGGTGGTTCATTAAAACGAATTCCCAAAATCAACAAAGTTATGCAAGTTACCCAGCCTCAGCCAACTGACCCAGTCAACCTTGAAAAAGAGCCGGTTCCTGCAGCCGAGCCAAAACCCAGCTTTGCCAGAAGACTTGGAGGAATGCTCGCGTACCTGCTCTTCTTGGCTGTCTTTTTCGAGGTAGCTTTTCGCATTTTCTTTAATATTCCCGTCTTCATCTACATGTTGCCGTTTGATGATGCCTTTGAAGTCAAATGGTATTACTGGTGGCTTGAGCGTCACAAAAATGCGGGGGTTGAAATTTATTTTAGCTATGATGATTATCATGAAACGCTGGGTTGGGTGAGCAAACCCAATTTGGAAGCTCATTCAAGCGACATCGATGATACTTCACTGTCTACAAATTCAAATCGGTTGCGCATGACATATGATGTGCCGTACGAAAACACGGCCGGAAATCAGCGTATACTGGTCTTGGGCGACTCATTTACCTTTGGTGAAAATGTCAATGACGATGAGAACTATCCCTACCTGCTAGATCAGCAGCTCCCAGACACCACGGTCATCAACTCTGGTGTGCACGGTTACGGACATGATCAAATGCTGATCTACTTTCAAGAAGAAGGGGTGAAATACGAGCCAGATATTGTTATGGTTGGATTTTTATCCACCGATGTGTCACGGAACGTGCTCAAGTTTAGGGATTTTGCCAAACCAAAGTTTGAGCTTAAAGACGATGAATTGGTTTTAACCAATGTGCCCGTGCCATCCCCTAATGAAGTATTGGCAGACAGCTACTGGCGCAGCCGCACCGTCGACGTCGGCCGCATTTTCTATGACATTTTCCGGCAGCGCACCGGCCGTTTGAAAGCGGAACAGGTAGAAATCACCACAGCCATTTTGGATGAAATTGTGGCAACGACGCAAGAAATTGGAGCGGTCCCCATGCTGGTTTACATGCCGTGGGGTGAAGAAATTACTGAAGATTTAGCTCCGGTTGAGTGGGAAGCATTTATGCTTGACTACTGTCAGCAAAACCCAGAGGTACATTGCACCACCCTCCGGCCGGAATTTGCTGATGGCTTGGCTGAAGGCACAACCTATCACGAAGGGCATTGGAAACTGCCTGGTCATCAAGTTGTGGCGGACGGTACGTTTGATTTCTTGGTTGAAAGCGAATTGGTTCAACCTTAAGCTTCCCTCAGAATACGATTTATCTTTTCTAGACCAGTCTGGATTCAAAAACCAGACTGGTCTTTTTTTTTGGTTCATTCCACAGATGAACCAACACACATGGATTAATCAAGCGGCCGCTCAAACGCTGTGGTTAGGCTGTAAGCCATCACCGGCATAATCAACTTCTGCGCTTGATTATCAATGTCACCATAGCCCGGTCCTAAATACCAAATGGCCGCCCCTTTCACCTCAGGGTACGGAGCATACAGCCTGCTGGCCCAATCGATGTGTTCCATCGCTAGATTAACATCAGGCACATCGCGATATTCCCACCCCCATTC
>JBCCSO010000426.1:0-4758 GCA_039199965.1 Chloroflexota bacterium
CTTAAATAGGCTGTCATTCATACAATCAACGCACGACAAGCCAGTGCGCATCTAAAGCATATGGGGGATAGGCAGCCTCCATGCGTCAGCTTAGAATGGGAATGTCTCAGAAACGGGATAGGGTCTCTTACTTCACTCCTTAAGGTAAGTGTTTAGTTGAGTTCCCCGCCTTTTTCATGGATTTAAGTTGGGCCAGTCGTTAAAATTTCAAGGGAAATAACTCCGCCGACTGTCTCTCTACTTTTTCTCTCACTCATTAAAGCTATGGAAATCATCGAATCGATCATATGGGGTATTGTGCAGGGTGCTACAGAATTCTTGCCTGTGTCTAGTTCTGGCCACTTGGTGCTGGTGCCGGCCGTATTTGGTCTGCGCTCGCCAACCCTAACTGAAGCAGCCATCGCGCACTTGGGTACGCTGCTGGCCGTCTTGATTTACTTTTGGAAAGATATTTGGGCGATCATAGTCGGCGTGGTCAACGGATTGCTCAAGGGAAAACCGTTTGAAACGGCCGATGCTCGTTTGGGCTGGTTCATTGTGATCGGTACGATTCCGGCCGCTGCCGTTGGCCTGCCGTTTGAGGCTCAGTTTGAGGAGTGGTTTGGCTCTCCAACAATGGCCGCTTGTTTCTTGTTTGTCACGGCCGCACTCATTGTGCTCGGTGAACGGATGGCGTCCGGCACGAAGCCCATTGAAGAGATGACTTGGCTCGATTCAATCATTATTGGTGTCTTTCAGGCAGGCGCTTTGTTCCCCGGAATTTCTCGTAGTGGTTCGACAATTGTAGGCGGTTTGCTGCGTGGATTAGACCGCTCCACGGCCGCCCGTTTTAGCTTTTTGCTGGGAATTCCTGCCATCTTGGGTGCAGGCTTAGGCGCTGTAGTGGACCTGTTTTCACTAGAAAATCCAGCTGCACAGGCGGTGCCGATGGCAACTGTGTTCATCGTTTCGGCCGTTGTGGGATACGCCTGTATTGCGTGGCTTTTGCAGTGGGTGCGCAGCCGCAGCTTGATTCCGTTTGCGGTGTATTGTGCCTTGTTTGGGGCGTTTTACCTGATTTTCTACGTGGCTTTGGGCTAGCTCCCTCATTGCCTATTCTCCTTTGTCCGTTGTTTGTTGCCCATTTCGGCAAGAAGTGATTCTTGAGCCGCGGTAATCGCCACGTATAAACTTGTGAGTTAAGCGAGCTGTTATTCGTTAATGCATTTCCGGCCGTAAATAGACAATGGGGAACGTACAATAAACAATGGTCAATGATTGATCCGCTACGTTACAATAAGGGGATGACTACAGACCAAACCTATCACCCATCAGGTATCATCGGCATGGACTTCGGCACCACCAACTCCGGTATTGCCGTGCCTTTAGCCAATGGCGGACTCGAAATACTGCCCATCGATCCGGCCGCCAACAACCAAAAAGTCGCCCGCACCGCCATCTACATCACCAACGACCAGCACATCCACATCGGCCGCGACGCCATCGGTACCTACACCGACCAAAACACCGGCCGGGGGGTACGTATGGAAAAAGTGTGGGTAGGCGAAATCGAGGTACGGGCTGAAGACATGTACTATGTGCAGGATGTCTACGTTTTTGTCGATGTCATGTCTCCCGGCCGGCTGTTCCTCTCTATTAAATCTGGTCTGCGGGATGAGTCATTTTTAGGCACTGTGGTGGGGCAGTTCTACTATCCGCTCGAGGACATTATCTCGCTTTACCTGAGCGTCACCAAAACCCGCGCAGAACAGCAGCTGGGACGAGAGCTCAAACAGGTGGTCATGGGTCGGCCGGTCCGGTTTGCCTTCGAAACTGAAGCCGACAAACTGGCCCAAAACCGGCTGCTCGACGCTGCTCTGCGAGCCGGATACGAAGAGGTGTGGTTCCAATATGAGCCGGTCGCGGCCGCCTACGACTACGCTCAAACTATCACCCAAACAGAAAATGTGCTTGTCTTTGACTTTGGCGGCGGTACGCTCGACGTAACCGTTATGCGGCTTGAGCCGGGAGGCAAAGGACATGAGATTTTGGCCACAGGTGGTATTCCGGTGGCGGGTGACGTGTTCGACCAAAAGCTGACCCGGGCAAAGTTGCCCAAGCACTTTGGTGAAGGGAGCCATTTCAGCACCGAGCACAAAAAGATGCCGATCCCCGGCTGGATCTATGACATCTTTGCAGACTGGCAGCGGCTGCTCGAGCTACAGTATCCCGAAAACAAAGAGATTCTGGATGAGATCGCCAAAACGGCCCACCGGCCGCGCGAAATCGCTGCGCTGCAAAAGCTGGTGGGGGACAACTACGGCCTCCAAATGTTTGATGCGGTTGAGCAGGCCAAACGCCGTTTGTCAGACGACATGGGGACCCTGATCCACTTTGACGGCCCCGGCTTCAACATTCGCCAGATGGTGACGCGCACCGAATTTGAAACGATCATCCGGCAAGAGGTGCGCAATATTGAATCACATTTGGACAACATGCTCACGCTGTCTGGACTCACGGCCGACCAGATTGATTCTGTGATTCGGACCGGTGGCTCGGCCGAAATACCCATTTTCAAAAACATGCTGCTCAGCCGGTTCGGCCGGGACAAAGTGCGGGCGGTGGACACCTTTAGCAGTGTCACGGCCGGATTGGGCATTTGTGCGGCGCAGATCGCAGACGGCACGCTCAACATGCGCAAGTGGACGGCTGATGATCTCAAAAGCCACTCGATGCCCAAAGAGTCGCAGGTTAGCTCTGCCAGCTTGGACCTGCTGCAAAAACGAATTGCGTTTCAAGAAGGGGCGGTCACCACGGCCGATGAGCCGGAGCGGGTGCGCATCATCATAGCCAGTGGGAACACCGTCGTCGCGCAGCAATTAGACGATGATTCAGTGCCACCCTCACTCCGCATAGCGGGATGGGCCCGCACGCTGTCGGCCGGGTTCGATGAGCAGATTTTGTTCCTAACCAACATGTATCGCTTTGTCCTGACCACGCCCCGGACGCTGGCTGAAATTGAAGAGCTAGGCATCGATATTGGGACGCTGTATCAGTTCCGGCCGCTGGAAGAGGTCACGGCCGGGGCGGTCTGGAAAGAGATTTCCAGCGGGAGCCATTTGACCTTTGTCACCTCGCGCGGGTTTGCTCGCTCGCTCAGCATGCAGCAGATCGCGGAACGGATTGAAAGCCCCGCCCCCTACAAGTTTGACCATGCCCCGCCCGGTGTGCCGATCAATGTGTACGGCACCAATCAAGAAGATGAGCTGGTGATTTTGAACGACGGCGGCCGGATGCTGCGCTTCTCCTGTTCTGACACTCGCTTGCGCTACCGGGGTGTGCAGGCCATCCACTGGAAAGATGGGGAGAGCATTGTCGCATCGCTGCACATGACGCCAGATGATATGGGCGGGGAGCTGGTGGTGCTGACTGCAACAGGCTACGGTAAACGATTGGACTATCACAATGTGCCGCTGGTTGATAAATACGCGGTCCGGCCGTCGATGGTGATTGCGCGTAAGCCAACGGTGGCAGTGTGTCGAGTGGAAAGTGATAAGTTTGAAGTGGAAAGTGATAAGCCCACACTTCAAACTTCAGACTTATCACTTCTTACTTCTACAGGCTGGACCACTGCTGATTTAGGCAAACTAGCCGAGCCTGATGACACAACAAAAAGCCAAGCTTTGATTAAACTAGTAATCGAACAGCGGGTTTTGTAGCATAAGAAATTATCAAGAGGGAAAGTAAAATCAATGAAAATTATTGAGTATGAAGATTTAATCAAAATCTATCTGGCTATTTGTCGTCAAGTCCCACCTGAGCAGTTGAAAGTTAGCTTTCAAGCTATAGGGTTTGACTTTTTACGCATCAAGGGATGTTCAGATAAGGAAACGATTTTAAATTGTCTGCGATTCTTGTATAGACGAGATCGTGTTTATGAATTGGTAGATATTCTTTCTCAAAGTAATGTTCTGGTTGATTGGGAGGAGCAGCTTGAGCCTATCAAGTTAGAGTCAAAAGTTATACACAAAGCCGAAAGCAATATTTACAAGATTTTATCGGATCACTTCACAGTTGATGAGTTGAGAGAACTTTGCTTCTTTTTAAATATTGACCATGAAGATCTTCCAGATGTTTGGGTTAAAAATGAGGTAGATCTGTCTGTGGAATCTATTCAAAAATACCTTGTGAATGAAAATATTCAATTTGATACTCTCCAAATTGATGAAATTAATCGGATTCTGAGACTCTCTTGGGCTCATGAATTTTATGAGTATTACAAAAAGCGTCGCTTGAATAATGATCGCCTTTGGAATTATATTGTTTATATGAAACCAAATTTGTTTGAAAATGAGTAGACATTTATCTGTTCAATCGCGGGATGCAAGCCATGCATTGAAAAGATGGGGAGAGCCTGTGGTGCTAACTGCTACAGAAAAAGGTTAGACTATCACAATGTGCCGCTGGTCGATAAATACGCGGTCCGGCCGTCGATGGTGATTGCGCGTAAGCCAACGGTGGCGGTGTGTCGAGTGGAAAGTGATAAGTTTGAAGTGGAAAGTGAGAAGCCCCCACTTCAACCTTCAGACTTATCACTTCTTACTTCTTCAGGTTGGGCCACTGCTGATTTAGGCAAACTAGCAGAACCAGATGATACAACAAAGAGCCAAGCATTAATCAAAACCAAATCAGAACAGCATCTGTTGTGTATGTAGTATGCAGGGGCGAGATGGGCAAGTACCGATTAATCGCGCAAGCAACTGAATGCCCAACCCGCCC
>JBCCSO010000427.1:0-4752 GCA_039199965.1 Chloroflexota bacterium
GCATTGGTTAGGTAGATGTCGCTGATATTGCCGCAGCCGATTACCCCAACGTTAGATTTTTTGGATGTCATACTGATTCCTTCAATGGTTTGAGTTTTTAACCAAGCAGTTTTGCTATACGGTTGTTTGTTTTTCAAGTAAAACGGCCGGTAAGAAGAGAACCATCGCGGCCGAAAGGAGTGGCAGAACGCCAGCACTCTGAAGCGTAATTTGCAGACCAATTGTATCTGCAACCGCGCCTGCAATGTAGCTGAAAACTGAGCCAATAAAGAACATGCCGCCCAAGGCCAGCCCGGACGCAAAGCCTCGCCCTTTCGGAAAAATCGATTGGATCATAAGCACAAGCGTGCTGTGGGGGAGAGCGGCTAAAAAGCCTGATAGAAACAGCAGTCCGATCTGGATCGCACCAGTGGCAGAAATACCAAACCATAGCGGAATGATGGTGCCCAACATGCCGATCAGAATGATTGCTCGGCTGGGAAGATAGTCTGCCAGAATGCCGCCGGTTAGTGTGCCCAGCATTGTCCCAAACAAAAAGGATCCGGTGACAAAACCGGCCGTGCTGACCGCTGTGTTCTGTTCGATCAGCAATTTGGGCAGATAGGTCATGACGATGATGCCGACAGAACTGTACCCTGCTATTGAGAGTAAAACAGGAATAAAACCCCATCCGATTTTCAGCCGTTCGCTATCCGCAGTGGTGGCGACTGTTTTTTCGCTGTTTTCAGATTGTAGGTTGTGGAACCAGCTATCGTTGATTGTGGCCAGCCCAAAAACAAATGCGGTAGCAGCCAGCCCGGCTGAAAGCATATACCCCGGACGATCCCAAATTTCTAGAAAGTATCCGGCTGCAATTGGCCCAGCAAAAAGTCCTGCTGTCCCGAAAAAGAAGAATAGGCCTGTTGCCATGTTTCGCTGGCTAAAGTCTGGCCGGGTGGCGATGGCGGTTCCAGCCGGATGGAACATACCGGAGCCCAATCCTGCTACAGTGAGGGTAATAACTGCGGGCCAAGGTGGCAGTACGGCCGTAAGGGCCGAAAAGACAACCATCCATAACATGCCACCGATAACCAAGCGCCTTGGCCCAACCCGATCAGCCAGTATGCCAAAAAACGGCTGAGACAGTGCGTTGCCAATGTTGTAGATAATTAAAATAAAACCTACTTGCGCGTTTGACATTCCTAATGCAACTGCCAGAACCGCCATTAGGATGCTGCGGCCGTTGTTTAAAAAGTCGATGCAAAAATGTGTGAAGCAGGTCGCCCAGTACCCAATTTCGCTTTGGAATTTAGTATTTGGTGAGGTGATTGAAGCCATTTTTCAAGTTTAACTCAACTGGGAAAAATGTACGGGGTCCTGTTGTGCAAGTTTGATAGATTTAGGTACTGGTTACTTTACAGAATGTTGCAATTGGTACAAAGGGTCGATTGCGAACAGAGTACTAAAAATTTATGCTTTGTATATGTCAATCAAAGCCTGTGCGAGTGAAAAATTTAACCGTTTTCCCCACATTAGAGGCTTCTAAAATCAATCGGGAACTTATATGTGGCTTGCAATGATGCGTTAAATTTACGTTAAGACAAACAGAGAATGTATCGATCATACTAGATAGGAGACCCCGATGAATTTCAAAGCATATGTTGTAACGTGCGAGCGTTACTTCCCCGGAAAAAAAGTCCACTATGCTGCAAAAACAGAGCACGGAGCCATCAATGAAGCATTAATGGCTATGTACAAAGTTGGAGGCAAAGCAGCACGTGAGGATTTGGCGGTCGAGCGTACACCAGAGTACGACCGGTTGGCCGGGGTTATGTCAAGAACTGGCTGCTTAGATGGCCAAATTATGCAAGTGAATTGAGTATGGGGCAGGAGCTTAGGCTGTGCTAGCAGTCTCCAAAGCACAATCGCTGTTAAAGCAATTTGAAAGAGATTGGCACTTGCCAGTCTCTTTTTTATTCAGAGGTGAGCCCCGGATCCCCAACTCCTGTAAGTAGATTAAATTCACCCTCTTGAATTTGGAAAAGGGAGAAAACCCCCTTGGACTGGTTTCCCTGTTGGAAACTGATCGGTATTCCTAAGAGTGTGTTGTCTAACTGGGTAAAGTTCAGACGGCTGATGATACAGTCTCGGCTAGTGCCCGCTATTTCTACGCACTCAATCACAGACTGAAGCATGACTTGGCTAGCCATACCGGCGGCACCACCAAAGGGGGTTGGGTCACTTTCAAACATGCTGCGATAGGCTTGGTTATAGAGATCTGCTTCAGGAACTAAATTGGGATCAGGGGCGAAGAATGTAACGTATGTCTTTTCGGCCGCTTCACCTGCTGCCTCGACCCACCCTGAGGTAAAGCCGGTATCTGGCATATAGACAAAGCCATCGAAACCGTTTTTATGCAGCTCTACAGAGATGTCCTGCTTTTGATTTTCAATCTGTGCTACCAAGAAAACCGCATCTGGTTTTTCCTCAACAATCACTTCGACTATAGGCATAAAGTTAGTTTCTTCCTGAGTGAATGATGAGCGCTCGATGCGAATGCCTGAGTTTAGTAGGATAACCGACAACTCATCTGACAAAACAGAAGCATAAGATGATTGATCTTCTAATATGTGTAGCTTGTAAACATTAGATGTAGCGATCATATGGGCCGCAATGGCGCGGCTTTGGTCGGCATCTGTTGGAATGGGTCTGAAAAATGTTTCCGTACCCGGATTTGTTAGGTCTGTTTTTGTGCAAGATGGGGTGATATGGGCTAAGTTTGCATTTTGGAAGACAGGCTGGGCTGCTTCGCAGACTTGACTGCTTGCAGGTCCAACAACTCCAATGATGTCAGGGTCGTCGGCAAAACGTTGAGCTATCGTTGCACCTACTTCTGGACTAAGCTCTGTATCCTCGGCAATAATTTCAATATCAAGCCCTGTTTTTTGTACGTAAAGGTCAACAACCGCTTGCATGTAGGCGAGTTGCTCTTTGCCGATGGCCGCTGCACCACCACTTAGTGGGCCCATGTACCCGATTTTTACGACTCCAATATCTGAGGTGATTGCTTCTAGATTGAGAGAAGACGTGGAGTCATCTGAATCTGCTGATGATGAAGTCGTTGATTCTGATGTAGCTTGAGCTTGCTCAGTTTGTTCTTGATTCAGTTCCGGTGTAGGCGTTGACAGCAGTTCAGGCTCTTGGTTGATTAACCCGAGTAGTGATCCGTTTTCACAGGCACTTAAAAGGATGAGACAAAAGGTGATTAGTAGCAGTAACTTTGATTTATGCATAACAGGCCAGCCTAGACTACCGTTGGTTGGGACGTTCAATTTCTTTCTATTTTACTGATTTGCATGATTTTTGGAAGAACCTTAAGGTTTTTGCTCTTTTGGTATGTTTCCAAGCGCATGAAATGCGGTGCGCCGGGAGCCGTCCGGCCGTAGAATGCTGTAACCTGTCTCTGCAAAGTCCGCTCCCAGCAGTGGGCCAAAATTTAGATTCCACAAAAACATAGTGCCAATGGAATCATTTTCTTGGGCGAAAATATAGACGTCAATGATGTGCTCTGCCTGCTGCCATTCGGTCATCTGATTCATAAATTCTGCTCCGGCCGGAGCTGTTTTGTCTAGATTTTCAAATGTTCCCCAGCCAAACTCAGTCCCCCAGAGCGGTTTATCAACGTCGTACTGACCCATCAGATTCAGATAGTCTTCGGTTGTGTGGCTAAAGAAAAAGCTAGGATGATCATTGTGGGATGTGGCAAAATCGGCCGTGCTGCTTAACGTAGCCCAAGCCGGGTTGGCCGCACCGTAGGGATGGTATCCGATTGCGTCAACATGATTACCAATACCGGTTGCTAGCATCTGCTCAAAATAAATGCGGTCATCAACGGCTGAAACTCCATCATTAATACCGGTGGGGGCCGGTGCGCCGCTAATCAGAAAAGCATCAGGATCAGCTGCGCGTATGCCCTCTTCACCGGCCGCAACCAAGCGGGTAAACTCAGCCCCATCTATCGGAAAGCCGTTCCACTCACGCCTTAAGTTTGATTCGTTCCATAATTCCCATGCCTCAACTTGGGAGCCGTAACGTTCTGCAAGAAGCTGGCTGAATGCTTTGAACTGCGTGTAGTCAGTAGGAGGCCCATCTTCCTCCGTGGTAGGTCGGCTCCACTCAGGGGCCTTGGCGATGCCAACCAGCACTTTGATGTCTGCATCATTGGCGGCCGCAATAAATCTGTCTGTTTCACCAAACCAAAAATCATCGTACCGGTCCGGTGCTGGCTGAAAGAGCTTCCAACTTATTTGAATCTTGACCCAGCCAACGCCAAGCTCATTGAGCTGAGCAATTATCAGCTCTTGGTCTTCTCCAAATGGATGCACCTGAATGCCAATCAGTTCCCGATCAATCGGTTGGCTACCCGGAAACGGTGGAAAGATCGGTGTCGGGGTCATTGTGGGTGATGGGGATGGGAGGATGGTTGGTGCGGCCGATGGTAAAGGCGTTGTTGTAGGAGCCACGTCGATCTGGGCAACGGCCGTCAGCTCCAAAGTTGGTGCAACTGGAATAGCTGTCAGCGTTGCAGGCAGGTTGTTGGCCTGTGATTGTTGAGAGCCGCAGGCAGATAGAATGAGTAAAATGAGTGTAAATGTGATGATGGTTGAGAAAGCACGCATCCTTCAATTATGGCTTGTAGTTTGCTCAGATTGGTTGATACTTAAACTCTTGTTAGTTGATGATCTTGTAGAATAGTAAGATGAAAAAATTCGA
>JBCCSO010000428.1:0-4749 GCA_039199965.1 Chloroflexota bacterium
GACAGGACTGTTTCTAATAACAAGGTTCGCTAATCTCAGCTGTTCATTCTTTGTTGCAACTTCGCTAAGGGTTTGCTGTTGTTGCTCCCACAGGATAAGGTTTTGGATGGCTCCTGAAGCCTGCGTAATGATCGACTCCATTAAATCTAATTGAGACTTCTCAATATTAATCTCTTTTTCAAAAACAGAAATCTTGACGAGACCGATCACATCATCTTGAACCAAAATGGGAAGAATGGCTTGGGTATAGATTTCAAAGTTATGTCCGTATTGACCCATTGCTAAGCCATCTTTTTGTATTTGTTGATGGTCTCTTAGGATGCGCTTTCTGTCTTGCAGAATCCGTTCAGCGAATGGATGATTTTTCAACTCAATAATGCTGCCGACAGCTGAGCTAGATTCAAGGGTTGCATATTTTTCATGCAAGACCTTTAATGATGATCTTTCTTCATCAAGAAGCAATATGCTGACTTTGTCTATCCCTTCAAGTTGGACTAGGCTGTCTACGATGATTTCTAGACACTTTTGCAGATCATTTGCAGCTGTGACAGATGCAATGACTGAATTGATGAGAGCCAACTCATCACTTTTTTGTTTTACTTGTTCAAGTGTATTTTCAAGCTCAGCAGTACGCTCAATGACCCGCTGCTCAAGCTCGTCCATCGTACTTTCAAGATCTTGATTTAGATGAAAGAGCTCAAGGCTTTTCTGCTCCAGCAGTTGTTCTGCCTCTTTGCGGGCAAGGCGTAGGCGCTCAAGTTTTCTTTTAATTCTGTCATCAATAGATTGATCGATCATATTGATTGTTCAAAAAACAACTTAATCCCCAGCAACCGGCTCAGGAATTCGGATCAGAGTGAATTTTGCTTCTCTCCCGTCAGACTGATTTAAATCTTTCCTTTCAATTGTTATTGATTCGTCAAAGTGCTGAATGCATCCCATTAGTAGGCCTTCTGCAAAATCTGCAAACGGCCGGGACGATGAGTAATTCATGACGAGCGTATTTTCATCTGGATATTCATAGGAAAAGGCGGGCAACTCTGCTTCTGGATATAGCTTGCGGACCTCAACGTGGATGTATTGGTCTATGCTGGCTAAAAAATCAAATGCGGATTCAACCCCCTCAAAAAATGAGCCATAAAGTACATGAAAGCGGCCGAATAAGTACGTTCCAAATGCTTTTAGCAGGTCTGGTACTGGAGCATTAACCTTTTGGCTTAATGTGACCACCATTGACACTATTTCTTGATGATGGTATGTGCCAACTGCCGTGTATGCACCACCAGATGGTAAATCACTTTCATCAACAATATCTTCCGCTAACTCCCACCCAAACTGATCTTCAACCATTTCAAGAAATTCTGTAAAAACGATGCCTTTCATAATTTTCCCTAAATTTAGATTTAAATTAAATACGCATTGTGCTCCTTTCTGATAAGTAGATTTTGGGGTTTATTCAACTGTGGAACAATGAAGAAAAGCTCCCACCAGATAGGCGATTTGTCCATTAACCTACACTTCAGAAAGAGACACTGATTGTTGGTTTGAATGGGAATTGGGAATATGACGGGCGCAGGCAAAAATATATTCTTGCCCGTCGTGTTCAATTAAATTCATGGTGAGCTCTACAGGTATTTGTCGGCCGCTTCTAATCCTAACTTGCGTCTGAAGGCGAATATTTTTTTTTGTTTTGATTCCTTTCCAAATGGCACAAAAGGTATTTTGATCAAAGTCCGGTATAACCTCAGCAATCCTCAGGCGTATTAAATCATTTCTTGCGTATCCTAGTGTTTGTGTGGCGGCTAAATTTGTGTGGATGATGTCACTGGCTTTATTTATCCAAACGAGCATTTCGCCGGTTTGCTCGAGAGATGATTGAGTTAGCTCATTTAGACTGTGCGGCTTGGCTAGCTCGAGCAGGGTGCTTTCGATCCGAACAAAATGGCCTTCAGCCTCTCTGAAAAAATGTATGTGGTCTTCAACCCAATACACCTCATCCATGCTATTTATGATTCGGTAAGTTAGCCTTAAATTTTTAGCGTTCTTGCTGTAAGCCTGTTTAATTCTATCGTTAACCTGCTGATAGTCATCGGGGTGAATCATTGAGCGAAATGATTCGTTTTTAGTGATTAACTCGTTTGCATCATAACCAAATTTTTGAACATTATTGGTTACATAGCTGATTTGCCAACTACTATCTAAATCCCATGAAACAAGAACCGCAGGGCTGTTGTCCAGAGCTGATTGAGCCAATTCTTGTTTCCATTTATCAGATTCGATCTCTTGAACAATTAGATTATTCTCTTTGAATAACAGCTTGTTGTATATGGAGCTGCTCGCTTGACCAATCAGAGATTCAATGAAATCTAACTTTTCTTCGTTTAACTTAAAGCCCTCTTCATAAACGATGACAGCAATGGAACCCAATATAGTCTTGCTAATCAATATCGGCAGAATGGCCAAAGAATAAATTCCCTCTTTTTGCAGTAAATGATTGATTGCCACAGAGTCATCCGCATACTGAATATCTGTAATCAGAATTCTTTTCTTACTGTCCAACACCAGCTTGTTGTCTATGAATTTGGCAAGGGGATACTGAGAATGATCGTGAGTAGGGTGGTTGCTGTGCGGAATCTGTTCAGAAGTTTTTATAAATGTTGTTGTTGCATCATCAAGTAGCGAAATTCCAACTTGATCAATCCCCTCAATTTGTAACAAGCAGTCAGCAAGAATATTTAGGCAGGCTTGTAGATCCTTTGCGGCTACCACTTTCGAATTAATCTCTCTAATAAGCGCTATTTCATGTCTTTTTTGTTTGATTTCAAGAAGTGTTTTTTCCAGCTCGGCCGTGCGGTCAAGAACCTTTTCCTCCAACTCTTGCATGGCTTCTTCCAAATTTTGATTGACCCGTGATAGCTCTTGGTTCATTTCGCTCAGAAGTGTTTCTGCGTCTTCCCTCACTTGGCGTAGATGATGCAACCTATCCTTTAGGATTTTGTCGTAACTGAAGGAGTCCATAAATGAGTTGAGAGGATGAGCGGTGAGCGATGGCTTTAACCTCGATATTTTATTCTTGAAGCAGACTGGTAAATAGCATACTGATGTTCGGCCGAGGATGAATAATTACTTTATAGAAAGCGCACGCAATACTACCAACGTTCCGCCCATAAGATTTCATTTATTTCGGGAAATAGGCAATGGTGAAATGCTCCCAAACATGATTTAAACGAGTCTAACCAGAAGCAGATGGCATAAAAAAAAGCCCAGCTTGTGAGCTGAGCTTTTCTGAATTTAATTTGAACCACTTACTAATTCTGATTGACAATACCGCCTAGCAGAACAATCTCGCCAGTGCGCTGTGGACTTCCACCTTCTGGTTCGATTGAGACCCCGACAGTGTCAAATATCGACATTGGTGAAGGACTTTGTACCACAAGAATGTTCTCGCCACCAGCATCAACGGTAAACGTCTCGGCCGTATCATGCTCACTTCCACGCACGAGCAAGACTTGGTACACCTCATCATTTTCAAGCTGTGGAAGGTCATTTACAAGCAGAATGGCAACGTCAGCGTTTGGATCAAACACAATAGTCGCCTTCGCATCTGGCGACGTCTCTGTTCCACCAATCTCAATCGTTTGTGCTTCAACTGATGAAAATAGGTCGAGTACTTGCTGCTGCTCAGCAATACGTTCTTCAAAAGTAACATTGCGGCCGGAAAGTGTTTCGTTTTCCTCCAGCAGAGCTGCCACTTGTGTTGCAATCTCATCACGGCTAAGCTCTGTGGCTGCTACAGCTTCAGTGAGGGATTCGTTTTCTTGAAGAACTTCAGTTAGCTGAGCAACGTATGCATCTACAAATCCGTTTGCTTCATCAAGCTCTTGGTTAACGGTTGCAAGATCACTTTGAACTTGCGCAACTTCTTGCTGACTGCTGTTGAGATCGCTTTGCAATACAGCCAGCTGTTCAGATTGCGTGCTCAAACGAGCCCCAAGAAGGCCGGTTAATCCCGCTAGTATCAGTAATGACGCAGCGATCGCCGCACCAAAAACGGGGCGGGGGAACAGGGTTTCAATCCATCCAATCAGGGTGAGCTTCGGTTTTTCTTTCGGTATGCGTGCCTTAAAGATCTGCGTTGACGATGGCGAAATCTTGAAGCGAGCTTGAGCGTTTGCTTCCACACGCTTGAATAGCATTTCTTCAACAGGTTGTGACACCTTTATCGGTTCCCCTAAGAAGGCCAATGAATCAGTAACTTCGCTGAACTCCTGCAACTCTACAGCGAGCTCAGGATCGTTTGCAATAAGCTGTTCTAATTCCGCCTCTTCTTCCGGCGTCAACCCACCCAATGTCAAAACAGCCAGATGGTCGGCCGCGTTTTCCACCGTTATTTTTTCATATTCGAAATTGTCTTGGTGATTACTGTTTGTCATTCGTTCATTCCACGATCTGCAAGCAGAACTTGCAGCTTCTTGATAGCTAAACGGGCACGCGTGTTTATCGTACCAAACGGAATACTCTGCTCCTCCGCAATTTGACGTCTGGTTTTTCCCTGAAAATAAATCCAGATGATGACGTTTAATTGCTCAGGTGGAAGTTCTTTGATTACCTCTCTAATTTCGCGATGCTGAACTTCAGCCCACGCTAGATCGGCAACATCTTCTACTTCAGAAGCTTGCATCTTATCCGCTTCTCCAGCTTGTGTTTGCTCATCAAACACCGGCTGGAGGGTCACACGCTTGTTTCTGC
>JBCCSO010000429.1:0-4749 GCA_039199965.1 Chloroflexota bacterium
GTCCGTTTCGGCCGAAAAATTCCGCTTGATCATCAGCAGCTCAACAGGGTTTTCAGGATCGTAATCGGCCATCCGCCAAAAATGAAACTGGATTTTGTCACTCCAGTCGATAGCATAGCTTCCGTATCCAAAGCCAGCCCGCAGGTAAATGCTGGCTTCGCCCGTCTCCTCGTCAAACTCTTCGATGATTGAAAACTGCAGGATGGGATCAACCGGATCAACTTCAACCACGTGCAGGCCGTCGCCCAACAGGCTGATGTGAGGCATTAGGCTATCAAAATATTCATCGAAAAAGACGGTTTCGTCTTCAGCTTCAAAATGAACGCGAGCGACCTCATCAAGCGCGGCGAGCTGTTCGGCCGACATATGCCGATGACAGCGCACAACCTGATCGGCTAGTAAGATCCAGTGGCGATTCGGGTCAAATATTTTGCCGCTTCCCCACCCGTCCCCCTGAGACAACGGCTGGTTTTTAAGGGATGGGGTGAACTGTACGCCTGATCCGGTTTTTTCGATGAACAGCGTTAATTCGTGATTTTCTTGGTCCCAAAACAGAGGCGTTTCGAGCGGATTATCGTCATCCCCGATAAACATAGGGATTTGGCTGCTGGCAAAATTCTCCATTTCACGGCCGGTCAAATACCCTTTGCGCTGATCCCGAATGCTAAGCATCAGCTGGTGGATAAGGGGCCAAGGTGCGTTGGCGCATCCGGCCGGGGTGTTTTGCTGAGTGAGCTGTCGCAGATAACTGTCTCTGGCAACTTTAGTAGACAAAAAATCCTGAACCCGGCTGGGCAGCGTACGCTTGCGGCCGGTGGTGAAGCCGCGCGGCACACCGGCCAAGCTCATCGCATAAAATTTCGGCTCATAGAATTCTGACCACGCGTGCTGCCGCAGTGAAACCAACAGAAGCCAGCCATCGTTTGCATCTTCATCTTGCTGGCGAGTGTGGCCGAATGTAACACGCCCCTTAGCAATAATGTCTGCATAATTTGTTGTACCTTCTTGTGAGGGGATAGCATTCGCGAAGACGGTCGGGCTGCTATTTTTGACAAACAAATCAGCTGCCACAATGTGTTTACATGTCCCCCAATCACGATAAGCTGGGCAGTCGCAGTTAAAGCCTAGGCGCCCCCGGTTCAAATAAAAATCTACGGTATAAAGCTCGGATCCCCTCACCCTGAGTGTAATCTGTCGATCTGAGACTGATGCTAGCCGAACAAGTCGACGTCTGTAGTAGTCAGTCCCCCGCTTATAAACAGCCTGACTTACCTCATCACGCACGTCAAAGTCTCGAATTCGCTCAAGGATTTCCATAGGCGGCCATTATAACAAATTTAGAACAAATTTTCGCTAGACTTTACCTGTTTTGATATTACCCCAACTGTTCAGTTCCCTACGTAGCTGTTCATAGTTTTCCAATTCCATGGGGACGTGTATCACCTCAAACTTGTCCGCTACCAACAAGGTCAAACTTGATTCGCTTAACAGAACAACGTGATGTTTTGAAATTTTGGTTATTTCACCGCTGTGCTTTTCTTCAACCAAGAGATCATCATCCAGACCGATCCTATAATTTTGCCATGCTACAAACTGCTTTTTACGAGATTGGTAAGCCACATACTCAACTGTGCAATATGCTGTCAAAGCAAATGTGACGCCTGCCATCCAATGCATGCGCAGAATCAGCAACAGAGATAGGCATCCAAGCCCTACCACAGGGATGACGTATTGATAGTTTGTACGCTTGTTTTCGCTATAGACTTTTCTTCTTAGTCCCTCGTCAGTTAATTTAAACCAAATCACAATTTCAATAGGCTAATCGTTTTTTGATCGTATTTGCCTTCATAATATTTTTGAATGGCAAGATCAAAAATGTTGTTTTCGCTTCCTACTTTAGCAAACAGGGTCATGGATGAGCAAAACTTTAGCACATCTGGAAAGCCAAAAATTTGTGCAGCTGACCTGCTTTCAACGTTCAGAATAATATCGGTGCACTTGATCAAGCGCTCGCTTAAAACCGGATGCTGTAGATAAGCTTGTGCTTCATCTGAAGATTTGATCGCGTATTTTTGAGCCATGAAGCTGAAACCTAAGCCCTGAATTTGCGGGAAAATAAACCACATCCAGTGCCCCTGCTTTTCTCCAGCCGCTAACTCTGCATACACCCCAGCCATCGCGCCCTCCTGAGCAACAACAAACCTACTTAACTCATATCCGTCCATTTTTGCCTAACCTCATTTTACGCCCGTACCTCAAGCCAAGATCGGCACAATTTTTTTGTCGGGCAAAAGAACGATAAAAGTTGAGCCATGTCCCTCGTGGCTGATTACTTCTAAGCGGCCGCCCAGCAAAACACACAAGCTATTTGTAATAGACAGACCCAGCCCTGTGCCCCCATACTTGCGATCTGTACCAGAATCCCCCTGTACAAATGGATTCATAACTTTTGGGATCATGTCTTTAGACATTCCAATACCGGTATCTGAGACCTGAAACTCAACAAACGGAACATCGTTAATCATTCTGTTTTGAATGATCAGGTCAATCCGGCCGCGATCCGTAAACTTAATGGCGTTGTTGAGCAAGTTAAGCAGAATCTGCCTGAGACGGACAACATCTGTTGTAATGGTTTGAATATCTGGGTCAACCACAATATTAAATTCAATGTGGCTGCTATCGATAAAGAGCTGAGCAAAGTCTTCAATTTGGCTAATTAACTTAGAGATGTCCGATTCACGCAGCTCAATCGACAATTTACCTGCTTCAATTTTAGACAAATCTAAAATATCGTTGATAACAGTCAACAAATGCTTGCCTGACTGCTTGATGCGCCCCAGATCTGCAACCGTATCCTGATCATCCTCTATCAGAAAGTCTTCCTCGAGCAATTCACTATACCCAATGATGGCGTTGAGTGGTGTCCGCAGTTCATGGCTCATTGTTGCCAAAAATCGGCTCTTTGCCTTATTTGCTTCCCGCGCTTCACGAATCGCCAGCCTCATTTTTTCTTCAGCCCGTTCCCTCTCCAAAATCTCATCCTCTAATTTTTTATTTCGATCAGCAATTTCACGCAGGCTAAAATTTCGGAATGTAAAACCGGTTAGAGACAAAGCGATAGCGCTGACCAAAAGAAACACGCTGGATAGCCAGATACTATAATTGATATCTAAATAGGTGTTTTGAGAGTATGCTTCGTAAGCAAGGGGGACTGATACTTCTAATACTCCGCGGACATCACCAACCTCCCAATCTTTACGAGGGGATGAGGGGTGGTTATTGTGGCAGTCGACACAGCTCTGGCTCATGATACTGGGGGTAGCATAGCGCAGGACGGGTGAGCCTGTTTCTAGATCATCAACATACCGAAAATAGACTTCATTGGGGTTTTGGCGCAGGTAGTCAAGGGCCTCCTGCACAAACGGGTCGCTGTCAATGGGTGTCTCTTCATGCCATGGAAACGGATAGTCGCTGTAAAAAGCCATTGATGAAGCACTAGAACCATCTGAAATATTCTGGCCCAGTTCTCTTGTTAGGGTAGCTGGTAGCGGAATGGCTCTTTCTTTATCATGATAATCATGAGTAACTTCGATATTTGAACCGGTCAGGTTGGCCACAACAACGCTGCTGTAGTAGTCTCTAAATTCATTTACCGCATTATGAAAGCGAATCGCATCTCGTAGCGCAATCTGCTTGGCATACGCATCGGCCGATTGATTAATTGTGCGAATAAAGTAGTAAAAAGCAGAAAAGAAAATAATCACCATCACGAAGATGATGTACAGCCAAACCCGATCGAATTTCAACTTACGAAAACGGGCAATGAAAGCTCTTTTAGAGGCAATAAGATGCATTGCGGAATCATAGCATACCAACAACTTTCACCCATTGGGTAAACGTGAAATAGAATAGCCATTCACTACCAGTCTCAATGTTGATCTCAGCTTATTAAACACATTGCTAACACTTTGAAACAAAAAAGACTTGGTATCTAGGAAGTCCAAGCCTTTTCAAAAATAAAAACTATCTTTTAGAACGGTTATCTTTTCTGCAAACCAAGTTTCTCACGCACCGCTTCTGGCCCCATGATTTTGACATTCATATTGGTTAGGATGTTGACCGCCCGCTCAACCAGTTGGGCGTTGGTGGCAAACACGCCACGATCCAAATAAAGGTTGTCTTCTAGGCCTACACGGATATTGGCCCCAACAGATGCAGCCATTGCTACGTACGGGAGCTGCATCCGGCCGATGGAGAATGCAGAGTAAACCGCCCCTTCAGGCACTTGGCTTGCAATCGTTGCCAACGTGAGCGCATCGTTTGGCATACCGTATGGAATCCCCATACACAACTGGATCAGAAGCGGATCATCCAACAGACCCAAACGGACCAGTTCCTTGACGTATACCAGATGACCATAGTCAAAGACTTCAAGCTCCGGCTTCACACCCAGCTCTTGTACCCGTTTGGCCATGATATTGAGCTGACCGGGTGTATTCGCCATGACGTAATCTCCACCGGCCGCAAAATTCATGGTGCCACAGTCAAGCGTACAAATTTCAGGGAGCAATTCCTCAACATGGGCCAAGCGTTCAAGTGGCGGAGCAATATCGGTTCCTGACTCGTTTAAAGGCAAAGGCTGATTGCCAGAACCAAAGACTAAATCGCCCCCCATCCCGGCCGTGAAGTTGATCACCATGTCAACATCGGCCGCGCGGCAGCGTTCGAACACCTCTTTGTAAAGCGCCA
>JBCCSO010000430.1:0-4746 GCA_039199965.1 Chloroflexota bacterium
CGAGAATTCAAGACTCGACTTTCAACAGTGTACCCTTCAATTCCAATGCCATCTCCGTCAGAACCATCGATACCAATCGTATAAATGCCCGCATCATCACGCGTGATCACCCGGATCGCAGTAGACGGCGGAACATCATCAACACCAATTCGCCAAACTTCAGATTCACTGGTGGTTAGGGCATTTTCAGTCACCAATTGCCAATACAGTTCGCTGTAAGACTGTTCCAAGGTCACTAGGGTGCTGGTCACGTCCGATGACACATTTACTGTTTGGACAATTTCTGTCATGCTGATGTTGGTTGACAGTCTTAACTCAACATCTTGAGCAGAATAGAAATCTTCGGCCGACCACTCAAATTCAATTTCACGCTGAGCCAGCCATGAGCCATCCTGTGGACTGTTGAGCCCCAGTTTAGGTGATGGCAGATCGTCTCCAGAAGCCGGGGTTAAACGAACCGCATCAAACCACATGACGCCCCCATTTCCAAGAGCAAGATCAGTCAGATAAACGCTGTATGTCTCACCAGCTTTAAATTCATAGCTGCCTAATTTACCCCACAAGCCGATATGATCTTCTTGGTCGAGCATTACTTGCGTATCCCCATTTAGATGGCTAATAGTATAGAAAGCACTATTGGTTTCATCTTCGCCCGTGTTGCAAAATGGGATATGAGCATCAACCACGTAGTAACCATCAATAGGGACTTCAAAGCTCCAAGTCGCATTGTTAACCGCTTCGGCCGGATTTGTCGTTGAGTAAGTGAACAACGCGTTTTGATTAAAACCACAGTTGTATCTTCCGGTATACCAGTTGGCATTGCTCCGATCAAACGAAGCAGAAAGTTCATCCACAAAAATGCGATCTTGCACAAAATCTAATCGGCTAGCGACTTGCCCCCGAATCTGAGGCAGCGTATCGTGGGCCTGCTGGCCAGGGCATGAGGTGGTGCCGTGAGCATCACGGTGGCCCATCAGGTTTGGCCGACCGGACCCCAGAGATGGCGCAAAAGACGCATCCCAAGGGTCGATTTGTTCTTTATCAGCTTTCCATGCCAACAAATCAACCAAAGATGCTTCCATGGCAGCTGGCGGCCGAATACCGTTATAGGGTGGACCGGGTTCTGTAAACGTCCCTAGAAGAGCCACACCCATGCTGTCAGCATTAATATACCCCGCATGCGTACCCATCACATTATCACCACCACGATGGCCTTCATAGATATTGCCGTACGGATCAATTAAGTAGTTGTAACCAATGTCTCCCCAACAGCGACTGAAAGCGTGGTAACTCCAAATCGCCCGAACAATGGGTGCCCAGTTGGTCGCATCGTTCGAGGTAACCGTATGATGAACTACCAAATGGCTTAAATCATCTACGTAACGCAGACGGTCTGAGTCAACACAGCCGTTGCCTGAGTTGCCCTCGTTCGGCCGACACAAATTATCATTGGTACACCAAACCTCGCGGCTAATTATGTTCGGTCTGGGATTGTCTTCATTTTGCTGATCCAAGAAAGCTATCCCATTCGAGCGATTAAGCTGATCCATCGCCAAGATTAACTCTTCCGTTGTTGGCCCACCTCTTGAATCAATGTAGGTCATGAGCACCTTAGGCAGGATTAAGTCTTGCGCGGTCCGCAATTGGACCTGCGTATCAGTCCCGACTCCACCATCTACAAACACCATGTCCCCCGCCACAAGAGCGTCCTGATCTTCTGTAAAGTCAGCGCTTGGTTGGATCGGCCGCCACTCAGACCAGTCCCCATCTGTTCCTGTGCGGATCTCCATCAGAAAAAAAGTGTCGAGCAAGCTACCGGTGCCATCGGCCGTTGGTTCCCACTGCACCACAACCGCATTGAATGGTTCTGGCGCATCAAAAATTACAGACTCAGCCAATCGATCAGATGCGGCACGCGAGAGTTGCACTTGATCTTGAGAAAACTCGTTGATAACTGTTTCTGAATCTTCTTGCTGACTGGTGCCCAAGAAGCGAATATTTGATTGCACAAAAGTAGGGATGGCGGCCAACAAAATCAAGGCGCCGATTAAAATAATATCTGATCTTCTGACTTTCACAGTCACTACTCCTGAACTTGACCAAAAGCGATGGCCGAGTTCTTAGTGAGAGGCATGCTCAAAATGTGAGTTTAAACACTTTTTTATAGCTTTTATTTTCTGAGGCTACCTGCACGAGAATTTGATTATCCTCCGGTTACCAGAGAAGAACCTTCATATTTAAGTTTTTAGTATAAGCCTTAAGTACCAAAACACCCCAGAAAACGAAAACATTTCACCCAAATTACACCCTTACATTAATCAGCGTTCATGCGTTGGTTAACTGTCGAGTAATAGATGACTTCCACCTCTGGAAGCAGCGGTATAATCTGTACCTTTTAGAATGAACAACATTTCTCTTCAACTTCGACACATCGGCGGCCGAACTGTGCGCACGCTGGGAACCGCTATTGGAATTACGGTTCTCTTTTTAGCCGTTAGCAGACTGATTTACGAAATATCTTTTACCAGTTTCGATTGGACAGGCCGCGTAGAAATTGTGGTTCCGCTGGCCTTGCTTGTCTTTATACTAGCTGGTTTTTTCGCACCTCGAATGCGACTGTGGTGGGTGCCTTTACCGTTGCTACTTAACATAATATGGTTAATTGACCCAACCGTCAACATTGTGCGTGGATTGATTCTGACAGCAGGCTCAGTTTGGCTATGCGCAGTTTTCTGGCTACTCGGCCGACGCCGCCGCAACAAACGCATAAACTACGCCGCTACTGCATTGCTAATCCTGCCCATTTTGGGGCTTTACTTGGCCACAATGAGCCACAATGTAGGGTTTGCTGACACCTTTGAATTTCAAGTGACCGCCCCCAAGCTAGGCACCGTTCATCCAACTGGATACCCGCTTTATCTGTTACTGGGCAAGTTTTGGACGCTTATTCCATTTGATACCAATGCGTGGCGCTTAAATTTTGGCACGGCCGTCTACGCGCTGCTGGCAGGTGTTTTTTGCTTTGCTCTGCTGCGGGATCTTGGTAGAGACCCAGATGCCCTGCCCAACTCCTCGCCGTGGGCTGACTCAGCTGCTTTTGTGGGTGCCGTCTCTCTATTAACACTACCCATCGTCTGGTCTCAGGCGATTGCGGCTGAAGTCTATACGCTGCATCTGCTGTTTGCAGCCGTGGCGCTTTGGCTCATGTTTCGTCTGCTCAGCGGCCGTGCAAGCTGGGACAGAGGAGCAATCGGGCTGACTGTATGGCTAGGTTTCAGCATGACCAACCATGTCACGAGCGTGTTTTTGATTCCGGCCGCAGCCCTCACCATTTGGCTCACATGGCCCACCAATGCGCTCATGCGGCCGACAGAGCGATACAGATCCCTTATTCCAAGATTTGCCGCCTACTTTTGTATTCCCTTCCTGCTGTACGTTTACCTGCCCGTACGCCACTGGATGGTAAACGGTGATCGGTTGGGATGGCGAGGCTTCATCGATACGGTTACGGCACGTGAGTTTAGTGGAAACCTGCGGCTTAACGCCCCATTTGCTGACCCGCAGCGATTCACAATCGTGGGCCAGCTCATCAACGATCAGTGGCCAATATGGCTGCTAGCCATCGCCGCATTTGGTGTGGTCATTCTATTTGTCGGCCGACCCAAATTTGCCCTGATGCTGCTCATCACCCTAGCAGGATTTGGCTATCACGTGCTGAGCTACTACGTGGCGGACTTGGCCGTATTTTTAATTCCCATCCACCTGATCATCGCTATTTTCTGCGGGTATGGTCTGATGAGCTTGGCTGATGGCTTAAGCGAACTATTCAAAGCTACTAATCAGCCAACAGGCTCGCTGCGTTTTGGGCTACTGACCGGACTGCCGCTTTTAGTGCTGCTGCCTCTGATCTTGACCACAGTTGAACAGTATCCGCAAATTGATCAGTCGGCCGATGACGGACGCGAGGCGTGGGCACGCGCAGTCTTAAGCCAAGATTTGGACCCTAACAGCATCATTTTGGCCGATAGCGAAAAACATCCCCCTCTCTACTATGTGCAGCAAATTGAGAACATTCGGCCGGATTTAGACATCAAAATATTGCCTGATGAAGCGGCCTACAGAGCAGAATTAGACGCACGCGTTGCGGGTGGGCAAACAGTATACTTAGCTCGATTCTTGCCTCAGCTGGCCGGAAGCTACACGTTAAACGCGGCCGGACCACTCACGGCCGTCACCCCCAAAAATCAGTTTAATTCGTCCATCGCCTCCGCGATTTTCTCTTATGAAGGCATTGATCTAATCGATGTTAAGCTAGAAAAGCAATCGCAGTTTGACTCTGATTTGGTCGAACTTCGTTTGGTGTGGCGCATTAATGAAACGCCATCTGAATCACCCAGAGTGTTCTTGCGCTGGCAGAATGGCAAATCAATTTTTCCAGCTGGCCGGCTACCTGCTAATGATTATCTCCCCTTCAACGGGGCTGAAGCGGGGCAAACGATTCAAGACTTCTATCAAATTCCGCTAACCACCAGTGAACTATCTGGTTGGGATGGCACTATCCCGCTTGAAATTGCGCTGGCTCTACCATTTACGCCATCTGACCAAATAGCATGGGAAGAAGTCACGGCTTTGCCCATCATTACAGGGGTATTTACTGCGCAAGAGCACCCGCAGACTCACGTGCGTATTTTAACAACAGACCGCTGGAATAATAATATTGCTCTCTCGGGTCAGGGGTTACAAAGC